>JBCBWJ010000100.1:0-8043 GCA_039817165.1 Pseudomonadota bacterium
GCAGCGCGCGGGTGGGCGGGTTGCTCGCAACCAATGCCGGCGGGGTGACTGTGCTGCGTTACGGCAATGCGCGCGATCTCTGCCTGGGGCTGGAGGCGGTGCTGCCGGACGGGCAAATCTGGCATGGTCTGCGACGGCTGAGAAAAGACAATATGGGCTATGACCTGCGCAACCTGCTGATCGGGTCCGAGGGCACGCTCGGCGTGATCACCGCCGCGGCCCTCATGCTCCACCCCAAACCCGCGGCAGAGGGCACCGCCGTGATGTCCGTGACCGATCCAGAGGCCGCGCTGCGCCTGCTAGCGATGGCCCGCGATCACATGGGCGAGGGGATCAGCGCCTTTGAACTGATGCACCGGATGGGCCTCGATTTCCTGTCCGAAACACTGCCGGATGTGAAGCAACCCTTTGCCACCCCTCCAGAATGGATGGTCCTCATCGACGTCGGCCTCGCCCGTGGTCTCGACCCCGCAACCGCCCTCGAGGGTCTTTTCGCCCAAGCCCTCGAGGCCGGTCTGGTCAGCGACGGCATCATCGCCCAATCTCAGACGCAACGCGCAGAGCTGTGGGCCATCCGCGAAACCATCCCGGAGGCCAACCGCCGCGTCGGCTCCGTCAGTTCGCACGACATTTCTGTCCCCTTGGGCGCAATCCCCGAGTTCATCCCCAAAAGCAACGCAGCCCTGGCCAAACTGGGCGCGTTCCGGATCAATTGTTTTGGGCATGTGGGCGACGGCAACCTGCACTACAACGTCTTCCCGCCCAAAGGGGCGACCCGAGAGGCCTACACCCATCTGCGCGACGCCATCAAACGCACCGTCCATGATGAGGTCCACGCCCTCGGCGGGTCTGTCAGCGCCGAACACGGGGTTGGGCGGCTCAAGGTGGACGATCTCGAACGCTACGGCGATCCGGTGAAACTCGCGGCCATGCGCGCGCTCAAACAGGCGCTCGACCCCCACGGTATCATGAACCCGGGGGCGGTTCTGCGCGCCTGACGTCAGGCCTTTCGCTCACGTTTCCCCTAGTAAGCCTGCGGATCATCGCTTACGTTATCAATGGTTAATGAGGGCATTCGCGCCATGTCTGACACGGGCTTGCAAAAACTCGCATTCTTTCTGCTCGTCATCCTGATCCTCTTCGTCTCGGTGGCAGGGGGCGTGTAATGGCGCAAAAATTTGGCGGCAAATACAGCCCCGATGGCAATGCCACGCCCCCCCAATCCACCTCTCAGCCGACCGGCGCCTATCGCGGGGCCGTGCGCACCCGTGCAGGCGGCCGGGTCAATCTGCTCTTTCTCGCCCCGCTGCCGCTCATCTGGCAGGCGTTTACCTCTGGCCCGGTGGGGCTCGCGTTGAACCTTGTGGCGTTGGGTCTTTTGATCCTCGCGGCCTGGCTCACCCGCGAAGGGATCAAGGCGCAAGAGGCCTTTGAGGCGCGCAAAGTCGCCCGCCGCCCCGGTTTTCCTCGCAAAATTGCAGGCAGCGCGCTGACCGGTGCAGGCCTGGCCGTGGCCGGATACGCATCCAGCGGCGGGATCATCGAACCGGTGATCTACGCCACGCTTGGCACCGTGCTGCACAGCTTCGCCTTCGGGCTCGATCCGCTGCAAGACAAGGGGATGGAGGGCATAGACACCTTCCAAACCGACCGCGTCGCCCGCGCCGTGGACAAGGCCGAAACCACTCTGGCGGCCATGTCGGATGCGGTCAAACGCGCCGGTGATCGGTCGTCCGAGACCCGTGTTGCCCAGTTTCAGACCAGCGTGCGCGAAATGTTGCGCACCATCGAAGGCGATCCCCGTGATCTGACCACCACGCGCAGATATCTGACCGTCTATCTGCAGGGCGCCCGCGACGCGACGATCAAGTTCGCCGATATCTACGCCCATGCCCGTGACGGCAAAGCGCGCGACGATTATTTCGGCCTGCTCGACGATTTGCAGGAAAATTTCACAGCCAAGACACGCAGCTTGCTTAACGATGACACGACCGATCTGGAGATTGAGATCGAAGTGCTGCGCGACCGGCTCAAGAGAGAAGGGCTGCGGCCCGAAGAGACGCGTTAAAAAGGAACAAGGTTCATGTCCGATAGTATTCGTCAAAAGGCCGAGGCCGCGCTGGCCGAAGTGGAAGAGGTCAGCAAAATGGTGCTGCCCGAACCGGTCGAGGCCAACGCCATCGTGCCGCTTGAGAAGGCCAACAAAACCCAAACCGCCGCCATCCAAAAGCGCATGGACGAGATCGACATGACCGATACGAACTCCATCGTGGCGTTTGGTTCAGGCGCGCAGGCGGAACTGCAGACCATCTCGCAATCCATGCTGCAGGGCGTGCGCAACAAGGATGTGGGCCCCGCGGGCGACAGCTTGCGCAACATCGTCAGCACCATCCGCGGCTTTTCCGTGTCGGAACTGGATGTGCGCCGCGAACGCAGCTGGTGGGAAAAACTGCTTGGCAAGGCCGCGCCCTTTGCCCAATTCACCGCGCGGTTCGAAACCATCCAAGGCCAGATCGACAAGATCACCGAGGACCTGTTGGGACATGAACATACCCTGCTCAAGGACATAAAATCGCTCGATATTCTCTACGACAAGACCCTGGCCTTCTACGATGAACTGGCGCTCTACATTGCCGCCGGTGAGGCCAAGATCGCCGATCTGGATGCCAACGACATCCCCGCCAAGGAACAGGCCGTCAACGCAGCCCCTGAGGACCAACAGGTGATGCAGGCCCAGGAACTGCGCGATCTGCGTGCGGCGCGTGATGATCTCGAACGCCGGGTGCATGATCTCAAACTCACCCGCCAGGTCACGATGCAATCCCTGCCGTCCATCCGCCTCGTCCAGGAAAATGACAAATCGCTGGTGACCAAGATCAACTCGACGCTGGTGAACACCGTGCCCTTGTGGGAAACGCAGCTCGCGCAGGCCGTCACGATCCAACGCTCCGCAGAGGCCGCCGCGGCCGTGCGTGACGCCAATGACCTCACCAATGAACTGCTCACCGCCAATGCCGCCAACCTGCGCGAAAGCAACAAGATGATCCGCAAGGAGATGGAGCGCGGCGTCTTCGACATCGAGGCCGTCAAGCAAGCCAACGCCGACCTCATCGGCACGATCGAGGAAAGCCTCCAGATTGCCGATGAAGGCAAAGCCAAACGCGCCGCAGCCGAAGAAGACCTCAAGAAAATGGAGGCGGATTTGCGCGACACGCTCGCCGCCGCCAAGTCACGACGCGACGGGGTGGGCGACACGGCGTCGTCCTCCGTGCCGGCCAGCTGAGGAGCACGGACCGGGGGTGCCTTGGGAAAAACGCAGTAAGATCAATATTCTGGCGGTCGCACTTGTGCTCGTCACCCTTGGTGCATGCGCATTTGTTTCGTCCGACCCTGTCAACCCTCAACCGCGCCCGCCGGGCCTTGATACCCGAACGATCCCGGCGGAACCCTCCCCCGAAAGCGAGGCTCTCTCGCGATATTATTCCCGCCTGCAATCCAGTCTTCTGGCACGAGATCTGCTGCGCACGGGCGGGGGCGGGGTCGACACGCCCTATACAAACTCGGACATTGCGCGAAATTTCGAGCGGATCGCGTTCTACAATGAATACGCCAGCGGCGCAGGCTTCAGAAGCTCACGCGACGGGCCGGATGTCTTGCGCCGATGGGTGGAGCCTGTGCGCATGACCGTGGAGTTTGGCGACACGGTCCCCCTTGACGTGCGCGAGGCGGACGCAGACGTTGTCAGCAATTATGCCGCCCGCCTGTCGCGCATCACGGGCCACCCCATCGTGGTCAGCGACGCAAACCCCAATTTTCATGTCATCGTCAGCACCGAAGATGACCGCGACAGGGTGGTCGCGCGCGTCAGGGAAATTGCGCCTACAATCGGAACGTCGACGGTCGATATCGTGCGCACTCCGCCGCGCGGCATCTACTGCCTCGTGATAACCTTCTTCGACGTCAAAAGCCGCGAAAAGATCAACGGGGCCATCGCCCTCATCCGCGCCGAACAACCCGGCCTGATGCGCCAATCGTGCCTGCATGAGGAACTGGCCCAGGGCCTTGGCCTCGGCAATGACAGCGCCAAAGCGCGCCCCTCGATTTTCAACGATGATGATGAGTTCGCCCTGCTGACGTCGCATGACGAAACGCTCTTGCGCCTGCTCTATCATCCCGCCCTCAAACCCGGCATGACGCTGAACCAGGCCCGCCCGCTGATCAAGCGGATCCTGGACGGCAACCCGGGTCAGATTTGACGTGTAAGGAGCCTCAGTCATGAGCATTTTCGATTTCCTCTCCGGCCAGTTCATCGATGTCATCCACTGGGTCGATGACACGCGCGACACCATGGTCTGGCGGTTTGAACGCCACGGCCACGAGATCAAATACGGCGCCAAGCTGACCGTCCGAGAGGGTCAAGCGGCGGTGTTTGTGCATGAAGGCCAGTTGGCGGATGTCTTCACCCCCGGCCTCTACATGCTAGAGACCAACAACATGCCGATCATGACCACCCTGCAACACTGGGATCATGGCTTCAAATCTCCTTTTAAATCAGAGATTTACTATGTGAACACCACGCGGTTCAATGATCTCAAATGGGGCACGAAAAACCCCATCATGCTGCGCGACCCAGAGTTTGGCCCGACCCGCATTCGTGCCTTTGGCACTTATTCCACCCGCGTTGTCGATCCCGCCCGCTTTCTGACCGAGATTGTCGGCACCGATGGTGAATTCACCATGGACGAGATCAGCTATCAGGTGCGCAACATCATCGTGCAATCCTTCTCGCGCATCATCGCGGGGTCCGGCATTCCGGTGCTCGACATGGCCGCCAACACCGGCGATCTGGGCAAGCTCATTGCCGCTGAAATCTCCGGCGTGGTCGCGGAGTATGGCCTCTCGATCCCGGAATTCTACATTGAAAACATATCCCTACCGCCCGCTGTTGAAGAGGCGCTGGACAAACGCACGTCCATGGGTCTGGCCGGGGACTTGGGAAAATTCACCCAATACTCCGCGGCAGAGGCGATGACGGCGGCCGCCAAGACCCCGGGCAGCGGCGCGGGCGAAGGCATCGGTGCGGGGCTCGGCATGGGGATGGGCATGGCCATGGCCCAACAGATGAACCCGCAAAGCAATCTAGGTCACCTACAAGGCCCATGGGGTCAAAACCCCGCCGCTGCAGCCCCGCCGCCGCCGCCCGTCGAACATGTGTGGCACATCGCCGAAAATGGCCAGACCCACGGCCCCTATTCCAAAGCCAAGCTCGGGCGCATGGTGGCAGAGGGTCAACTCACCCGTGACACCCATGTCTGGACCGCCGGTCAGGATGGTTGGCTCAAAGCCGAAGACGTGCAGGAACTGGCCCAGCTCTTCACTGTCATGCCACCGCCCCCGCCGGGTGCCTGAACCCGGCTTCTTTCTTTTCATAAATACCTAAATCCTACCCGGTCCCGCATATGCCGCCTTCTGATCAAATGACCGTGCCGCCCCCGCGGGAACACCGCTTCCCCTGCGATCAATGCGGCGCCGACTTCCGCTTTGACCCCGACAAGGCGCAGTTAATCTGCGATCATTGCGGCAACACTGATGAGATCGCACAGTCGGGCCCCTGGGCCGGCACCATCAGGGAGCTTGACTTTCAAACCGCCCTCAAAGGGGGTCTCGATGCCGCCGAGATTGAAGAAACCCGCGTGCTCACCTGTCCCAACTGCGCCGCAGAGGTGCAGTTCGATGAAGCAACCCACGCGACCGAATGCCCGTTTTGCGCGACCCCAGTCGTCACCGGCACTGGAACCCACCGCCACATCAAACCCAAGGCCGTGCTGCCTTTCGCGCTTCAGGAGCGGGGCGCGCGCAAGGCGATGACCGATTGGTTGGGCCGGCTTTGGTTTGCGCCCAACGGACTTCAGGAATACGCCCGTAAGGGTCGGAAAATGCAGGGCATTTACGTGCCGTACTGGACCTTTGACGCAGACACGAAGTCCGACTATCGCGGCGAACGCGGCACGGTCTATCACGAGACCAAAACCGTCACCCGCAACGGCAAACGCGAACAGGTGCGCGTCTCCAAAGTGCGCTGGCGGTCCGTATCAGGCCGGGTTGCGCGGGTCTTTGACGACGTTCTGGTGCTGGCCTCCAAAACCTTGCCCAAACGCTACACCGATGCGTTGGAACCCTGGGATCTCAGCGCGCTGGAACCCTACAGCCCCGAATTTCTCGCCGGGTTCCGGGCAGAAGGTTACCAGATCGAGCTTGAGGACGGCTTCACCGAGGCCCGCGCCCATATGGACCGCGTCATCGCCCGCGATGTCCGCTTTGATATCGGCGGCGACAGACAGCGGATTCATTCATTGAATACAAGCGTTAAGGACGTGACCTTCAAGCATATTCTGCTGCCGGTTTGGCTCGCGGCCTACAAGTACAATGGCAAAACCTACCGCTTCGTTGTCAACGGCCGCACCGGTCGTGTGCAGGGTGAACGCCCGTGGTCCGCCATCAAGATCGCCATCGCCCTGATCATCGGAGCGATGATCGCCGGTGCAATCGGCTACGGGATCGCTTTGAACGAGGGCGCGCTTTGAAAATACAGCGATATCAAATGGTAAGGCGCTGATCTTCAAGCGCGCCAGCAGCCTTAGAAGCACTAACAAAACCCTGGTTCTAAAGCGCCCGCCACCCGATATCCCGGCGCACCGCCGCACCCGGCCAGTCCACCCGGTCCACCAGCGCATAGGCCCTGTCCGCCGCTTCGCTCAGACTGCCCCCCCGCGCCGTGGCGTTCAGAACGCGGCCCCCCGCGGACACCACATGGCCGTCATCCATCGCGGTCCCGGCATGAAACATCACATGCATGCTGTCTTCCGGCAGGCCGTCCAGCCCACCGATTCGCGCGCCCTTGTCATAGGCCCCGGGGTAGCCCGGCGCGGCCATCACCACGGTCATCGCGTGATCATCGGCCCAGTTCACCTGCATCTCGTTCAGACGCCCCTCCGCGCAGGCTTGCAACAGGTCGAGGACCTGCGCCCCCAGCCGCATCATCAGCACCTGGCATTCCGGATCCCCAAAGCGCACATTGTACTCCACCAGCCGCGGCGCACCGTCCTTGATCATCAACCCGACATAGAGCACCCCCTGATACGGCGCGCCCCGACGCACCATCTCGGACAAGGTCGGTTTCACAATCAATTCCAACGCTTTATCGGCCACATCTGATGTCAAAACCGGTGCCGGGGAATAAGCCCCCATGCCGCCCGTGTTGGGCCCGGTGTCACCCTCGCCGATGCGCTTGTGATCCTGCGCTGTGCCAATCGGCAGCGCCGTTTCCCCGTCACAGAGCACGAAAAACGACGCCTCTTCGCCCTCCATGAATTCCTCGATCACCACTTCGGCGCCTGCGCTGCCGAAACTGCCCGAGAACATGTCATCGATGGCCGCGTGGGCCTGCGCCACCGTTTCCGCGATGATCACACCTTTGCCCGCGGCCAACCCGTCCGCCTTGATCACGATCGGCGCGCCGTGAGTGTCCACATAGGCCTTCGCCGCCGGCGCGTCAGAAAAGTGCCCATAGCCTGCTGTCGGCGCGCCCGCGGCATCGCACACCTCTTTGGTGAAATGCTTCGATGCCTCAAGCCGCGCGGCCTCCTGGCTGGGCCCAAACACCAATAGCCCCGCATCGCGCAACCGGTCCGCCACGCCCACGGCCAGCGGCGCCTCGGGCCCCACAATCACGAACTCGATCGCCTGCGCCTCGCAAAACTGCACCACCGCCGTGCCGTCCATGATGTCGAGGGCCGCGCATTCGGCGATCTGCGCGATGCCCGCATTGCCCGGCGCCACGATCAGCTTGTCGCATTTGGGGTTTTGCTTCACCGCCCAGGCCAGAGCATGTTCGCGCCCGCCGCCGCCGAGAATGAGAATGTTCATGCGTGCGCTCCCCGCTTGGCCTGACCCTGCGGGCGTTCTAAAGTTAGGGACAGCCAAGCACAAGGTAAGCGCCATGTCCGATCTGATCGACGACCCTCAACCGGGCTCCAACACGCC
>JBCBWJ010000101.1:0-8037 GCA_039817165.1 Pseudomonadota bacterium
GCCCGGCATGATGATGGCGTTCGATCTGGCTGAGGATCTGGACCTGACAGAACTTCCGCTTGATCAGGAGTTGTCACTCACGTTTGTCCGCCCCGATGGCATGACGATGGTGCTCACTGCGTTCGAGGCCATGGCCAAACCGATGAAGGTCATGGGCGTGGTCAATAGCATCGACCCCGAGACATCCACCGCCAACATCACCCATGTACCGATTGCCGAGATCGGCATGCCGGGCATGACCATGGATTTCGCCTTGGACGGCGCACTTGATCCGGCAACGATACCCTTGGGGCAGGAAACCGGTCTGTTGCTGCGGCAGGGCGAGGATATGTCCCTGACCTTGCAGGGTCTGGCGGAGGACGGATCATGATTGCCGCTGTCATCCGTTGGTCTATCGCCAACCGTTTTGTCGTTGTGGTGCTGGCGCTCATGCTGGGCGCATCTGGCCTGTGGGCTGTGCGCACCACACCTGTGGATGCGATCCCCGATCTGTCCGATGTGCAGGTGATCGTCAAAACCCCCTATGCCGGGCAGGCCCCGCAAGTGGTTGAGGATCAGGTGACCTATCCCATCGCCACCGCGATGCTGGCCGTGCCGGGGGCGGTCGATGTGCGCGGCTTTTCCTTTTTCGGAGACAGCTATGTCTACGTCGTCTTCGAGGATGGCACCGATCTGTATTGGGCGCGATCACGGGTTCTGGAATACCTCGCACAGGTGCAATCCCGCCTGCCGGCAGGTGTGAACCCGGAATTGGGGCCGGACGCAACGGGCGTGGGCTGGATTTACCAATATGCCCTGATCGACCGGACAGGCGGGCATGACCTGTCGCAGCTTCGTGCAATCCAGGACTGGTTCCTGAAGTTCGAGTTGCAGACCATAGATGGGGTGTCCGAGGTGGCTACCATCGGCGGCATGGTCAAACAATATCAAGTCGTTGTTGACCCCAACAAGCTGCGCGCTTTCGACATTCCACTGTCCAAACTCTTGCAGGCCATAGAAATGTCGAACCGCGAGACCGGCGGCAGTGTCATCGAAATGGCCGAGGCCGAATACATGGTGCGCGCAACGGGCTATGTGGACGGGCTGGATGACCTTGCCGCCATTCCGCTCATGGTCAACGAACGGGGCGCGGCGCTGACGCTTGGGGATGTCGCCGAAATCCGCCTTGGCCCTGAAATGCGCCGCGGTGTGGGCGAGTTTGACGGGGAAGGCGATGCTGTCGGGGCGGTCGTGATCATGCGTTGGGGTGAAAACGCGCTGACGACCATTCAGGCGGTGGAGGCAAAGCTGGATGAATTGCGTGGCTCTCTGCCCGAGGGCGTCGAGATTGTCACCACCTATGACCGATCCGGTGTGATCGAACGGGCGATCGAGACCCTGAAAAAGAAACTTACCGAGGAATTCATCGTCGTCATCCTCGTCTGCGGTGCGTTCCTTTTGCATCTGCGCTCGTCGCTGGTGATCGTGCTGTTCCTGCCGCTGGGTGTTCTTGCCGCCTTTGTTGTGATGCGGATGCAGGGGGTGAATGCCAACATCATGTCGCTCGGTGGCATCGCTATTGCCATTGGTGCGATGGTAGATGCGGCCATCGTGATGATCGAAGCCATGCATCGCAAGATCGAAGACGGAAAACTTACCCGAGAAAACCGATGGAAGATTGTCGGCGAGGCGGCATCCGAGGTGGGCCCGGCCCTGTTCTTCTCATTGGCCATCATCACCGTCAGCTTCATCCCGGTCTTCGTGCTGGAGGCACAGGAAGGGCGGTTGTTCAAACCTCTGGCCTTCACCAAGACCTACGCCATGGCGGCAGCAGCTATCCTTTCGGTCACGCTGGTGCCTGTCCTGATGGGGTATTTCATCCGAGGGCGCATCATCCCCGAGCGGCGCAACCCGCTCAATGTGCTGTGCCAATGGATCTACCGCCCCTTCCTTGACGCCGCCGTGGCGTGGCCTTGGGCGACAACGCTGCTGGCGGGCGTGCTGGTCGCCTCAATGTGGTATCCCGCACAGCGCCTCGGCACTGAGTTCATGCCGGAGTTGAATGAGGGGGACTTCCTTTACATGCCCTCGCTTTATCCCGGTGTGTCCATCGGCAAGGCCCGCGAAGTGCTGCAACAGACCAACCGCCTGATCAGCGAAGTGCCAGAGGTTGAGAATGTGCATGGAAAACTGGGCCGTGCCGATACGGCCACTGACCCGGCACCACTGACCATGATCGAGACCACCATTCAGCTCAAACCCGAGGCGGAGTGGCGACCGGGCATCACCATGGATGATATCCGGGCCGAGCTGGACAAGCGCGTGCAGGTCCCGGGCGTCACCAATGTCTGGATACAACCGATCAAGAACCGGATCGACATGCTGGCGACCGGCATCAAGACACCGGTGGGCGTAAAGGTTTCGGGGGCCGATCTGGACGTAATTGAAGAGATCGCCGTGGCTGTGGAACGCGCCGTAGCGGACATTCCAGGCACGACCTCGGCCTATGCCGAACGGCCCGTGGGCGGGCGTTACATCGAGATCGATATCGACCGCGCGGCGGCGGCCCGTTACGCGCTGTCGATTGCCGATGTGCAGCAGGTGGTTCAGACGGCCATCGGGGGACAGACCATTGCCGAAAGTGTGGAAGGGTTGGAACGGTTCCCGATCAATCTGCGTTACCCCCGCGATTGGCGGGACAGCCCGGACAGGCTGGCCGATCTGCCCATGGTCACCCCATCGGGTGCGCATATTCCCCTGGCTGCCGTGGCAGAAATCAAATTGGTGGATGGGCCGGGTATGATCCGCTCGGAAAACGCGCGGCGCACGGGGTTTGTTTTCATTGATATCGCAGGCCGCGATCTGGGCGGATATGTCACCGAGGCCCGCGCTCACGTCGCGCAAAACGTCGAGCTTCCGCCGGGGTATTCGCTCTCCTGGTCGGGGCAATACGAATACATCGAACGCGTGCAGGAAAAGCTTTCCCTCGTCGCGCCCGCCACATTGCTGATCATCACACTGATGCTGTTCCTGGCTTTCAACAGGGCAACAGAAGTGGCCATCATCCTGCTGGCCTTGCCCGTGGCGTTGGCAGGGGGTGTCTGGCTGATCTGGTACCTCGGCTTTGCCATTTCTGTTGCCGTTCTGGTGGGCTTTATCGCCTTGGCAGGGGTGGCCGTGGAAACGGCTATTGTGATGCTGCTCTATCTCAACCTCGCTTGGGACAAGCGCGTCAAGGCGGCACAGGCAGAGGGGCGGCCTCTGATCCGTGACGATATCGAGGAGGCCGTTTTCGAAGGTGCGCTGCTGCGGCTTCGGCCCAAGCTGATGACTGTGGCGACGATTTTTGCCGGGCTCATTCCGATCATGTATGGCACCGGCACCGGGTCAGAGGTCATGCAACGCATCGCGGCCCCGATGATCGGCGGCATGGCGACCGCAACGATCCTGACGCTGTTTGTGATACCGGCAGTGTTCGTGATCTGGAAACGGATCATCCTGCGCCGGACAAATCAACGGATGGCACCACCCCCATCAAGCACGGCAATCCCAACCCCGGGCGAATAGCCCCAACCAATCGCAAAATTCAAAGGAGAACAAAATGCGCAGTTCAATTCTCACACTGGTCTTTACTGGCCTTCTCGCCACGACCGCGCTCGCCAGCGACGACCATTCCGGCCACTCCGATCATTCGGGACATGCCGATCACGGCGTGATGCAGGACGGTGTGCACACGCAGGCCACCATCAACAGCATCAGCGGCGATACGGTCAACGTCTCGCATGGCCCGATCCCGGAAATCGGCTGGCCCGCGATGACAATGGACCTCCGATTTTTGGAAGGCGCGGAGATCGGCGAGATCGAAGAAGGCGAAGACGCCATGATCATGCTTGAGAAAGGAGAAGACGGAATGTACGCGATCCGCGCCCTCATGCCTACGGAGTGAGTGTGACCCAGTGATGATGCTTTCTATGCATCGTCCGATTGCTTTGAAATCTCTATTTTCTTCAACTGCAGAAGTCCCATCGGCTATCAAAAACCGTCGTCCAATTGTGGTTGTTGGATGGCGGCTTTTGTCCACTTTGCAGTCAACGTCCGGTCAGAGCGCACTCCACGTCGGCCTAGAGACCCGGCGCGGAACCAAGGCCCTGTGGGGCCGCCCAACACCGCGCCCCGGCCACCATTCACGCAAACACCCACACGACACGAACCCCGTCGCCCATTGCCACGTCTGCGTCTTGCAGGCATCATGCCCTCTCACGGTCGGGAGAACCCTCATGCGCAAGTTTCTCGTTGTGCTCGACGATAGCCAGGAATGCCTCAACGCCATGCGCTTTGCCGCGATGCGCGCCAAGAACACCAATGCCGGTGTCGAAGTGCTCGCCGTGATCCCCCCCGATGACTTCAATCACTGGGTGGGTGTGGGCGATATCATGCGCGAAGAAGCCCGCGAGCGCATTCAGGTCCATTTTGAGGTCTACGCCAAATGGATGCGCGACCGCCAGGGCATCGACCCCGAACTGGTGATCCGCGAAGGCGAACCCTTCACGGAAATCATGGCCCAGGTGAAGGAGGACACAGAGGTGGGCGTGCTCGTCCTGGGTGCCAGCACCGACAAAAAGGGCCCGGGCCCTCTCGTGGCGCAGATCTCCAAAAACTCCAGCGGCCTCAACGTGCCGATCACCATCGTGCCGGGTGATCTGTCCAAAGAACGGCTCGAAGCGATCACCTGAGCGGCACAAACAGGCCCGCCCGATTTTCCTTGATTTATCCCCAAACCACGGCGAGGCTGACGCAATGAGCTTTCAAAGCCACTCCCCGTTTCCAAGCGCGCAACCCGCGCAAGTGACCTTTCACCGCACAGAACTGTCGGTCATCCTGTCGCTCTACGGGCGCATGGTCGCTGCGGGCGAATGGCGCGATTACGGCATTTCCCACCTGCGCGATGTGGCCGTTTTCTCGGTCTTTCGCCGCACCGCCGAAAACCCCCTCTACCGCATCGAAAAACGCCCCAAGCTGCGTGGGCGACAAGGCCAATACGCGGTGATCGGCATCGACGGGCAGATCCTGAAACGCGGTCATGACCTCAAGACCGTGCTCCGCGTCCTCGAACGCAAGCTGATCCGCGCGGTCGATTGAAGCGGTCGATTGACACCGGATCGATTGCAGTCACGGTTTGACACGTCCCCCCGCCGCAACTTAGAATAATTCCAAGCCTTGAAACATGCGCCCGCCCCGCGCATATCCGTGTCATCCAAGCGAAAGCCACATCATGTTCATTCAAACCGAATCCACGCCCAATCCCGCGACGCTGAAATTCCTGCCCGGCCTGACCGTGCTCGATGCCGGCACCGCCGATTTCCCCTCTGCCGAGGCCGCAGAGAAATCCCCCCTCGCTCAGCGGATTTTCAAGGTGGACGGCGTCACCGGCGTCTTCTTCGGCCTTGATTTCGTGACCGTCGCCAAAGGTGAGACGGAAGAATGGGACCACATCAAACCGGGCATCCTCGGCGCGATCATGGAACATTTCCAATCGGGCGAACCCGTGATGACCGAGGCCGACACCAGCGGCGGCCATGCCGAACATGACGGCGAAGACGCGGTCGTGGTGGGCCAGATCAAAGAGCTGCTCGACACCCGCGTGCGCCCGGCGGTGGCCCAGGATGGCGGCGACATCACCTTCCACGGGTTCGATCGCGGCGTCGTCTATCTGCACATGCAAGGCGCCTGCGCGGGCTGCCCGTCCTCGACGATCACCCTGAAGATGGGCATCGAAAATCTGCTGCGTCACTACATCCCCGAAGTGACCGAGGTCCGCCCGGTTGGGGTCTGAGCCTCTCACGCTCGGGTTTGACACATCGGCCGCGCATTGCGCGGCCGCTTTGGTGTCCGGGGACCGCGTTCTCGCCGCCACATCAGAAGACATGACCCGCGGACAGGCCGAACGCCTGCTGCCTCTGCTCGAAGACATGCTTGCAGCCCACAGCGTTGGATGGTCCGACCTCGCACGCCTTGGCGTCGGTGTGGGCCCAGGCAATTTCTCCGGCATCCGCATTTCCGTCTCCGCGGCGCGCGGCCTGGCCCTATCGCTGGGCATACCCGCCATCGGCGTGACGACGTTTGAGACCACGGCCCTCACCGCCCCGCACACCCAAATCCCCGCCGTGCCTGCCCCGCAAAATCAGGTCTACATCGCCCCCTCCGGCACCGCCCCGCATCTCATTCCCATCTCGGATGCCCCCGCGATCGCCCTGCCCCCGCCCGGTGCAATCCTCGCCCAAAACATCGCCCGCATCGCCGCGCAAAGCGCGCCGCCCTTCGCGCGCCCCGCCCCGCTCTACGTCAAACCGGCGGACGCGGCACCCGCGCGCGACACACCCCCACGCCTCCTCGACGATGACCGCTGAAGACCTCGCCCGCCGCCACGCGCAAGCCTTTGACGGAACATCGCGCCCCTGGTCGGCAGAGGACATCACCACCCTGCTCGCCTCTGCCCATGTGCACCTGATCGACACCGGCCACGCCTTCGCCCTCCTCCGTGTTGTCGCCAATGAGGCCGAAATCCTCACCCTCGCCACCGACCCCGCGCACCGCCGCCAAGGCCTCGCGCGCGCCCTGCTCGAAACGCTGATATCCCGCGCCAGAACAGAAGCCGCCGACACCCTGTTCCTCGAGGTCTCAGACACCAACCACCCCGCCCGCGCGCTCTATGCCGCCGCCGGGTTTCGCGAGGTCGCCCGCAGGTCCAACTACTACCGCGCCCCCCAAGGCCACCGCACCGACGCGCTCATCCTGTCAAAATCTCTCTGATCCCCTTTCTTTTTGCCAAAAATATCCCGGGGGTCCGGGGGCTGGCCCCCGAAATGCCGTGCCTCACGCCAAGAAACCCCACAGAGATGTTGACGCTACTCGCCCGCTGCGCCCTAATACCCCCCAATCAATCCACCCCTGGGAGACCACCATGACGCTGCACAAAACCTTGATGACTGCCACCGCCGCTCTTGCCCTGTCCGCCGCCTCCGTGCTGGCCGATCCGGCGCTGATCTTCGATCTCGGCGGCAAGTTCGACAAATCCTTCAACGAAAGCGCGCATAATGGCGCGCAACGCTGGGCCGAGGAAACCGGCGGCACCTACAACGAGGTGGAGCTGCAATCAGAGGCGCAACGCGAACAGGCGCTCCGCCGCTTCGCCGAAGCCGGCGCCAACCCGGTGATCACCATGGGCTTTGCCATGGCCGACGCGCTTGGCACCGTGGCCCCGGACTACCCGGATACCAAATTCGTCGCCGTCGATGTCACTTGGCTTGAGGCGCCCAACATCCGACAGATCGGCTTTGCCGAACACGAAGGCTCTTATCTCGTGGGCATGCTCGCCGCGATGGCCTCCGAATCCGGCACCGTGGGCTTTGTCGGCGGCATGGACATCCCGCTCATCCGGCATTTCGGCTGCGGCTACGCCCAAGGTGCGAAATCCGTGAACCCCGACATCTCAATTGTCGCCAACATGACCGGCACCACGCCCGCCGCCTGGAACGACCCGGTCAAAGGCTCTGAAATCACCAAGGCCCAGATCAGCCAAGGCGCGGATGTGATCTATGCCGCGGCCGGTGGCACCGGCGTGGGCGTCCTGCAAACCGCCGCTGACGAAGGCATCCTGTCGATCGGTGTGGACAGCAACCAGAACTACCTGCACTCGGGCCAGGTCCTCACCTCCATGCTCAAGCGCGTCGATGTCGCAGTCTACGAGGCGATGAAAGCGGGCGATGCGGTCGAAACCGGTGTCTTCACCATGGGTCTGTCTGATGACGGCGTGGGCTACGCGCTCGATGAACACAACGCCTCGCTCATCACCGATGACATGCAGACCATGGTCGACGCGGCCCGCCAGAAAATCATCGACGGCGACCTCGACGTTGCGGCCTACTACACCAATGACAGCTGCCCGGTCCTCGACTTCTAAACCGGCTTCACAGCCCAAGCTGAAACACGAAGGCCACCGCGTAAGGTGGTCTTCAACGCTCGTACGGAGGCCCGGATGTCCGACAAGATTGAAAAGCT
>JBCBWJ010000102.1:0-8031 GCA_039817165.1 Pseudomonadota bacterium
GACGCGTTTCTGACCGATCAGGACGGCGCGATGAAGCGCACAGAGCCAAATCCCGGTAAAATTGACCGCATCTTTGCCAAGGCTGTGGATCGTCGGACGCGTGGGCGGCGTGGCCTTTACATGCAAAGCCGCTTTCCTGCGGAAGGGCGCGAGAACGGGGTGACCTGCGCGCCCTATTCGGTGTTCGAAGGATTCAGCGACCTGTTTGAAAATTTCGAGCCGTGGTTGGCCAAGACCACCGGCGCGCGGGTGCATGGGCATCTTTTTGCCCCCGATCGAGTGGAATTTTCCGACGGGCAAACGGTGATGAACGGCGCGCTGAGCGACAGTGCGAAACTGCGCGACTACAACAAGCTGGCCTTTCTCACGAGCCTGATCTGGAACACCCGCGGTGAGCGGCAGTGCTTTCAGCTGGGCCCGATGGATGCGATCGAAGAGATCGAGTGGGACATGGCCAAAGATCCCAATGCGCAGATCTCTGTCATCACCGGTGCCTGGGCTGTGGCGCTGTTCAAATCGAACCAGAACTTTGCCGATATCCGCCGAGAGGCTGCGCGGCTGCAACAGATTGAAAGCACGCATTTGAATGCGCTGCGGTCAGAATGGTCCAAGGCGCGCATTCGCATCTGGACCATGGCGGAGTTCATCGAAGCCCCGATGGAGCCGCTGCAGACCATTATCGACGAGATCGGAAAGACCCGCCGAAAGGCCTTGGCCGAAGCGCCGAAGCTGACGGATCTGACCGGATTTCCGCAATTCCTGCAAAGCCTGAAGAACCAGGGCATGCACCCTTATCTGATGGGTGATTTTCCGATTGATGCGGGCAAGCCGGACAGTCAGGAACCCAAGCCCAAACCCTATTTGATCAAGTAAATGACAGACCGGTTCGACTACTTCGTGGTGTTTGCAGAAATGCGCACCGGGTCCAATTTTCTGGAATCCAACCTCAACGCGTTTGACGGGATCACGTGTTTTGGCGAGGCGTTTAACCCGCATTTCATTGGCTATCCCAACAAGACAGAGATCCTTGGGCTGGATCAAGCCAAGCGGGATGAGAATCCGGCCGGGCTGATCTGGGCCATCCGGGAAGACGCCGAAGGGCTCGGCGGGTTTCGGTACTTTCATGATCACGATCCAAGGGTGCTGGATCTGTGTCTGGATGATCCGCGCTGTGCCAAGATCATTCTGACGCGCAATCCGGTGGAAAGCTACGTGTCATGGAAAATCGCGCAGGCGACGGGGCAGTGGAAGCTGACCAATGTGAAGCGGCGCAAAGCGGGCAAGGCGGTCTTTGAGGCGCGCGAATTTGAGACCCACGTGACGGCGTTGCAGGCGTTTCAGGTGTTCCTGCTGAACCGGTTGCAAACCAGCGGGCAGACGGCGTTTTACCTGGCCTATGAGGATTTGCAGGATGTGGCCGTGATGAACGGTCTGGCGCGGTTTCTGGGGGTGGAGGCGCAGTTGGACGCGCTGGACGGATCGCTCAAAAAGCAAAACCCGAGCCCGCTGTCGGACAAGGTTGAGAATTTCGACGAGATGGAGCGCGCGCTGTCCGGGATGGACCGGTTCAACCTGACGCGCACCCCCAATTTTGAGCCGCGCCGCGGGGCCGGGGTGCCGGCCTTTGTGACAGGGGCCAAGGCGCCGTTGCTTTTCATGCCGGTGCGGTCGGGGCCAGAGGCGCCTGTGCGCGCATGGTTGGCCGCGCTGGACGGGGTGGCGGAGGACACGCTGCCCACGCAGATGAACCAGAAGGCCCTGCGCCAGTGGAAACGTCGCAACAAGGGTCATCGCAGCTTTACCGTGCTGCGTCATCCGGTGGCGCGGGCCCATGACGTGTTTTGCACGCGAATCTTGCCGCGCGGGGAAGGGACGTTTTCCGACATTCGCAAGACCTTGCGCAATTTTCACAAGCTGCCCATTCCGGGAGAGTGGCCGAGCGAGGCGTACACGGTGGATATCCACCGACAGGCGTTTGTTGCGTTTTTGGAGTTTCTGGGGGCAAACCTGTCTGGTCAGACCAATATTCGCGTGGATGCCCATTGGGCGACGCAGGCGGAGGTGTTGCAGGGGTTTGCGGGTTTTGCCCTGCCAGACCTGGTGATCCGCGAGGATGAGATGGCGCGCGCCTTGCCGGATCTGGCCGAGGCTATGGGCTATGCCAACCCGCCATCGGTTGACGGACCTGCGCCGGATGCGCCGTTTGCGCTGGCCGACATTTACGATGGGGCGGTCGAAGAGGCCGCCGCGCAGGTTTATCAGCGCGACTACATGCTGTTTGGATTTGAGCCGTGGGGGGTGGTTTAGGCCGCCTTGACCGGCAGCGCCTCTGTCATGATCGTGTGCAGAGTGGCCGGGTTACGGTTTGAACGGAGCTTGGAGCAAGTGTCCGCCTCTTTCAGCGTGCGGGAGATGAGCGCGAGCGCCTTGAGGTGATCGACGCCCGCGTCTTCGGGCGCAAACAGGGCGAAGACAAGATCCACGGGCTGACGGTCGACCGAATCGAAATTCACCGGCTTTTCGAGCAGAACCATCGCGCCCAGAACACGATCCACACTGGTGAGACGCGCATGGGGCAAGGCCACGCCATGGCCAACACCGGTCGGTCCGAGGCTTTCGCGTTCAAGCAGGGCATCAATCGCGTCCGAGCTGTCGACACGGTAGGCCGCATCAACCAAACCACCCAGTTCATGAAACAAGCGCTTTTTGCTCGAGACACCGGAAAGTACGCGAACGGCCTCTGGTTTGAGGATCGTGGACATGTCCATTTTCATCTGCTCCGTCAGCTGTCCGTTTCTACACCCTTAGGTTGTGCAGCTTACGGATCAATCCAGCCAATGTTTCCATCGTCACGCCGGTACACGACGTTCACACCGTTTTTGCTTTCGTTCCGAAAAACAAGCACCGGAGCGCCCGCCAGTTCCATTTGCATAACGGCTTCGCCAACCGAAAGTGAAGGGATCTTTGCCTCCATTTCGGCCACGATAACGGGCTGCAAGCTGTCGGGTTCCGAATCCTCTCCCTCGGGTTCAGTGGCGAGGATATATGAGGAAGCGCCGGAGATTTCAACCGGCTCTGCGCGGGTGCGATGGTGGTCTTTGAGACGGCGTTTGTAGCGCCGTAGCTGCTTTTCCATCTTCTCGCGGCACTGATCAAAAGCTGCATAGATTTCATGATCTTGCGCACGAGCCTGCGCCGTCAAACCGGTGGAGAGGTGGATGGTGGCCTCGCAGGTGAACGCCCCTGAGGACTTGGAAAACACGACATTCGCATCAGTGGGTCGACCCGCAAATTTTTCAATGACTTCAGTAAGTTCCTGCTCTGCGTACGTTTTTAGAGCGTCGCCTACGTCAATTTGTTTGCCGCTGACTTGATATCGCATGGATCCTCCTTTGATTGATGCAGGCAGGCCACAGATGCGGACGCATCCGTTCTTGTCGTGCCTACATCTTCACCATTAGTGACACTCTGCTGCGCCAATGCGAGCCAGCGATCAAAAGCGCTGAAACGTGGACTTTGGCGAACCGGCAGGTCATTCCCTTATTTGAGGCTGTCCGGGGTCCTGTTGTCAATGAATTTCGCAACACGGGTCCCTGCCGTCGTCGCGACCGCGCATTGCGGTCAGGTGATGCGAAAGTTATCGCCGAGATAGACACGCCGGACATTTTCGTTGCGCACCACCTCATCTGGTTTTCCGGACATGAGGACCTTTCCGTCGTGCAGGATGTAGGCGCGATCGACGATTTCCAGGGTCTCGCGGACGTTGTGGTCGGTGATCAGCACACCAATGCCGCGGGTTTTGAGATCGGCGACCAGACGGCGGATGTCGCCCACGGAAATCGGATCAACCCCGGCGAAAGGTTCATCGAGCAAAAGGTACCTTGGATCGGCGGCGAGACAGCGGGCAATCTCGACCCGGCGGCGTTCCCCGCCTGAGAGCGCGAGCGCGTGGACGCGACGCAGATGTTCGATCGAGAACTCCGCCAGAAGCGTTTCCAGCCGTTCGCGGCGGCGGTGGCGGCTCTTTTCGGCGATGTCGAGAATGGACATGATATTGTCTTCGACAGACATACCACGAAAGATCGACATTTCCTGCGGCAAGTAGCCGATGCCCAGTTTGGCGCGGCGATACATCGGCAAGGTCGTGGCGTCGCGGCCGTCTATGGTCACCCGGCCGCCTTCGGGTTGGACAAGCCCGGCAATGGCGTAAAAGGTCGTGGTTTTGCCCGACCCGTTGGGACCCAAAAGCGCGACCACCTCGCCCTGTTGCATGGTGAGCGACACGTCCCGGATCACCACGCGCTTTTTGTAGCTTTTGCGGATCGAATTCACCACGAGGCCGGTGTTTTCGTGGACCAGGTGCAGGCGGCGGTCTTCCATCTTTTATTCCCCGCCCTGTTGCAGAACGGTTTTCACGCGGCCCGACATGTTTGCCGTGCCGGAGCGGGTGTTCACGGTCATGACCTCTGCGGCGACAGCGCTCGGGCCTTGGATCAAGAGCACGTTGCCGCGCATGTTGATCAGGCCTGTTTCGAGATTGTAATCCGCCGTCGAGGCCTCTGCCGCGTCATCGCCGCTGATCAGGGTGACGCCGCCGGTGGCCTTGAGCTGTTCGATGCCGCTTTGGTTTTCCTGATAGACCACGAGCACCTCTGGCGCAGAAAGTCGCATGGTCCCTTGTCCGATCATGACGTTGCCGGTGAACACGGCGGTGCCATCGTTCTGGTTCACGTTCAGATTGTCGGCTGTCACCTCAATCGGGAGGCCCGCGTTTTCCTGAATGTCGCCGAACGCGACCTGACCCGATTGCGCAAGACCCGTGCCCGGCCCCAGACCCGTGAGGGCCAGGGTCGCGATCAATAGGCAATGGCGGATCCAAAGAGCCAAGATGTTAGTCCTCTTGGGGTTCGGGCTCGTATACCAGCTTGACCCCATCGGTGAAACGTAAATGAGACGCGCCGGTTTCGTCGTTGTGTTCCAGCACCATGCGGCCCGCGGTGATGTCGCCCGCGGGGGCCTGACCGGCGACCGGGCCGGGGGTTTCGGCGAACAGTCTGTCGAACTGCGTGTTCAGGGCATCGGTGGTGATGACGTAGCCCGTGGTTGTTGTGACCAGCACGTCACCGGTGAGGGCGGCGCTGTTGTTGCTTTGGTTCATTTCGCCATGGCGCGAGGTGATATCAATGCCTGTGCCGGAGGACAGGCGATACTCCGCCATCACGTCTTCGGCCATAAACACGCGCGGGTTCTCGGCAGAGGGGCGCGAGCGTTCGGTCATGAGCAGCACCTCATCGCCGGACCGGGTGACGCCGGCGAAGGTTGCGTTGGTGGCGCCCTGATCCTCGGCGCGTTGTTGCAGATCGATGGTGGTCACGGGCACAGCCTCACCCGGGTCGATGCCATCGGAGAACAGGAACAGGGTGGACAACATGCCAAGGGCGGCGAGCGGCAGCACGATTTTCATCAGCGCCACGAATTGAGAATGGAATTGATCCCGCCAGCTCATGATCAGTGCGCAAAGATGTCCATGTCGGGCCAGCCTTCAAGGTCCAGCTTGGCCCGCGTGGGCAGAAACGCGAACGCGGCTTCGGCCAGATCCGTGCGGCCTTCGCGGGCGAGCATCCTGTCCAGCGTGTCCCGAAGCTGGTGAAGATAGAGCACATCCGAGGCGGCGTAGTCGACCTGCGCGTTGGTCAGGGTTTCTGCGCCCCAATCCGAGGATTGCTGTTGCTTGGAGATGTCTACGTTCAAAAGCTCTTGCAGCAGGTTCTTGAGCCCATGCCGATCCGTGTAGGTGCGGACCAGTTTGCTCGCGATCTTGGTGCAGTAGACGGGCGCGGTCAGGGCGCCAAAGGCATTGAGCATCGCCGCGATGTCAAACCGGCCGAAGTGAAACAGCTTCAGCACGTCGGGGTTTTCCAGAAGGGCGGTGAGGTTCGGGGCGGTCGTTTGGCCCATTTCGATCTGCACGACATGTGCCTCACCGTCCCCGCCGGACAGTTGCACCACGCACAATCGGTCGCGGTGCGGGTTGAGCCCCATGGTTTCGCAGTCGATGGCCACCACGGGGCCAAGTTCTAGACCATCGGGAAGATCGTTGCGGTACAGGTGATTGGCCATGGTGCGGTCCCTTTTTGTCTGCGCCGACGGGGCACAGGGCACCTCTATGCCATGGAGTTTTCGTGATACTCAATGGCCTCTTCGAGGTCTTCGAAGAAAGTCACTTTGCCGTTTTCGAGAACAATCCCGGAATCGCACAGGCTGCGCAGCTGATCCATGGAGTGGTTCACAACGATTGCGCTGGAGTTCTTCATCCGCTCGTTGAACACGACTTTGCTTTTGCGTTTGAAGCGCGCGTCGCCCACTGCGGTCACCTCATCCACGAGGTAGTAGTCAAAGTGAATGCCCATGGAGGTGCCAAAGGCCAACCGGGATTTCATACCAGAGGAATAGGCGCGGGTGGGCATGTAGAAAAACTCGCCCAGTTCGCTGAATTCCTTGACAAATTCTAGGAGCTCTTCGGTGTCGACACCGTAGATCCGGGCGATGAAACGCACGTTTTCTGCGCCGCTCATGTCGCGGTGAAACGCGGCAGACAGGCCGATGGGCCAAGAGATTGTCCCGTCTGAAACCACCCGCCCTTCATCCGGGCGCATGATGCCTGAAATCAGCTCCATCAGGGTGGACTTGCCCGCGCCGTTGCGGCCCATCAAAGCAAGCGATTTGCCATCGGGCAAAACCAGGTTGAGGTTATCTATCACAACCCGGTAGTGGCCGTTCACCCAAAAGCCTTTTGTCAGGTTCTCAAACGCCAGCATGGGTAGATCAGGATCTGTCGCGGATGGAGTAGTAGATCAGAGTTCCGATGGACCAGGCCAGCATCAAGAATAGGAATGACAAGCCCGACAGGACAAAAACGCGCGGGTATTCCGAGGTGTCAGCCCGGGTCGGGTTGATGTACGTCGCCAGATAGCGGCTGGACCGGTTCGCCTCGTCCCGCGCAACCTCCACCGCTTGGAGCGACGCAAAATAGACCGTTTCGGCAAATTCCCGGTCTGTGGTCAGGCGCTCAAACTCCGCGATCAAGGTCGGATAGTCCTCTTCCACGCCGCCGGTTTCGGTGCTGGAGGAGGAAATGTTCTGACGCTCGATCGCGATGCGGTCGCGGATCACCTCGATGCGTTTTTCAGTATCACGCAGACGTGGGTCGCCGGTGGCCGTGGAGCCGAGCAGCAGGTCATATTCCACAAGGGCGGTCGCCAGTTCCTGTTGCAGGCTGTTCATAACGCCCATACGCGTCTGGATATCCAACGCGGGATCGACGATCTGGGTTTGGGTACGATAGGTGGTCAGCGCCTGTCGCGCGAGCTTGAGGCGTTCGAGCGCTTCCTCAAGGTCCGTCATGGCGTATTGCATCGCTTCGTTGCGCGCAGCGAGGTTCAATTCGTTGATCTGTTCGTGGCTGACGTCGACGATGGATTGGGTCAGCGCCTGCGCGGTTTCTGGATCGAAGGCTGTGACCTGAACCTCGATCAGGCCGGTGCCCTGATCGTAGGACACGCCGACGATGCGGTTCCAGAACCAGATCAGGTCTTCTTTCGTCGCGTCAGCCCAGATTGAGTAGAACCAGTCGTTGGGCCAGTGCTGCGCATAGTGTGTACGCAGGTCCACACGCTGGTTCACACGTTCGACCATGCCTTGGCTGCGGATAAATTCGTAGAGGATATCATTGTCGGATGCCGTGGCGCCGCCAGCCAGTTGCGCCAGACCGCCCAGAAGTTCGTTGGCGCCGCTCTCCTCTTGGCTGCGGACGGTGAAGCCCGTCAACGAGTGGTATTGCGGCTGCGCCACGAAGAACAAGTAGCTGGCAATTGCCGCAAAGGGCACGATCACAATGAAAAGGAAGCTGGTCAGGATGCCCCAGTGCCGCTTTTTCATCAACGCCGGCGCCGCGATGGGTTTGACCTCTGGTGTGGGCGGCTGCGGTTTCTTGTTCTGTTGGTTGGGGTTTCGTTTGGCTTGCCCTTTGCC
>JBCBWJ010000103.1:0-7948 GCA_039817165.1 Pseudomonadota bacterium
AGCAAAATCGACTTGCCCGCGCCCGTCTCACCAGTGAGCACGTTCAACCCGGGCTGAAAGCCAAGCTCCAGCCGGTCAATGATCAGGATGTCACGAATATCGAGTGCACGCAGCATCAGGTCACGGGGCGATGCGCCCCCTCCCTGCTAGAGCCACCGGCCTTGAAGCGTCTGACGGTACACTTGGCGCAACCAATTGTCACCCACAGCCTCAAGCGTCAGCCCTCGGCCCGTGAGCAGCTTATAGCTGTCCTCGTACCATTCCGTGGCGCGGAAATTGTGGCCCAGAATGGCCCCCGCCGTGCGCGCCTCGTTGGTCAGGCCGAGCGACAGGTACGATTCCACCAACCGGTGCAACGCCTCTGCGGTGTGGGTCGTGGTCTGGAAATCTTCGACCACCACGCGGAACCGGTTGATCGCAGAAGTGTAGTGATCGCGACGCAGGTAATACCGCCCCACTTCCATCTCCTTGGACGCCAGATGATCAAACGCCAGATCAAACTTCAGCTTGGCCGACCGCGAATACTCGCTCTCGGGATAACGCTCAATCACCTCACGCAGAGATTGCAGCGCCTCAAATGTCAGCTTCTGGTCGCGGCCCACCTCGTCGATCTGATCGTAATAGCTCAGCGCGACAAGATACTGGGCATAGGCCGCATCTTCATCCGTGGGGTAAAAATCAATGTAGCGCTGCGCAGAGGCGCGGCTTTCCTCATAGGACTTCGCCTCGTGGAACGAAAACGCCTGCATGATGATCGAGCGCTTGGCCCAATCCGAATAGGGGTAAAGACGCTCCACCTCGGCAAAGACCTGTGCGGCCAGTTCGGGGTTGTCCTTGGCCAGATCAAACTCGCCCCGTTCGTAAATCTGCTGGGCGGTGAAATTTTCATAATTCACCTTGCCAAGCTCAACCCGGTCCGCGCCGCCGCAGGCCGCAAGGGCCGCGACACTCACAAATCCAACCACCAAACCGATGCGTTGCTTGGTCATAGTCATGCTCGCACTTTCACATTCGTTGCAGCCTGCAGGCCATCAGCCCCCGCTGACCGTGAGGATTGGTAGCATATAAATCGGGATTGGAAAACGGATTTGGCGGTATTTTCCCACGGGTGGGACCCGGCCACATCACCGTTGCGTTACGCCACTTCCGGCAGTTCGCCCACGTGCACCCCGGCCCCCGGAAGACGCGACAACATTTCGCCATCACATTCAACGATTTCAAAGGCTTGGCTGTCCGCAAAGAGCGCCCGCAACAGATCGTTGGTCAACGCGTGACCGGCGCGAATGCCCTGATAGTGGCCCAGGATCGGATACCCCGCGAGGCCCAGATCCCCAAGCGCGTCGAGCATCTTGTGGCGCACAGGTTCATCCGCATGCCGCAGCCCGCCCGGCGAGACCACTTCGCCCCCGTCAAACACCACGGCATTCTCGCCGGGACTGCCCCCAAGGGCCAGACCATTGGCCTGCATGTGGTCCACATCCGCCTGACGGCAAAACGTACGGCTGCTGGACAGTTCGCGCACGAAACTGCCGTTCGACATGTTCAGCGTCTTGCTTTGCGCCCCGATCGCGGCGTCCTCGAATTCGATGTCAAACTCGATCAAGAGCGTGTCATGCGGCGCAATCCGCGCGACCGCATCTCCGCGCCGCACCTCGACGGGTTTCAACACGCGCACAGCATGAACCGGGGCGTTCTGACGGCGGATGCCGGTCTGCAAAAAGCCGCGCACGAAAACGCTGGCGCTGCCATCCATGATCGGCACTTCCGCGGCGGTCACGTGAATGCGGGCATTGTGAATGCCACAGCCCATCAATGCGGCCATCAGATGCTCGACCGTTGACACGGACACGTCGAAATCATTGACCAACCGGGTGCACAGCGGCGAAGAGATGACGCTGTCCCACTGGGCCGGAATGGTGCCTTGGCCTGCATCCACATCCAGGCGCTGGAACCCGATCCCGGTGTTGGCAGGAGCCGGGTAGACCGTCACACGTGTCTCAACGCCGGAATGCAATCCGACGCCGGTGAACGTGATCGATTTACGCAATGTACCTTGCAAGAGCGGCCCCAGTTCTCGTCGCGAAATATTGACGAAAATTTAAAGGGGGGACGACATGATCTCAACTCAATCTTTGCAACGGTATGAAACATGCGCCCGAGACCGTTGGCAGTTTTCCGCTTATATGGGTTAATATATTGAATTTAAACCAATTTCGGACCTCACGCGGCCCGGCGGAAAGCCCCGTTTTGCCCTTTATTTCGCGCCCGCTGCGCCACCATCGTGATCTAGTGTTGCATGACCATTTTGGTACCGCCCTCTGACGCAATTCAAGCCCTGGTTGAAAAACCCCGGCACCGCGATCACGGCAAACCTATTGGCCAGAAACGAAAAAAGGCCGCATGCCGCGGCCCCTCTTCAAATCTTGGTGCAGCAAAAGCTCAGTTCGCTTGCCGACGCAGGAAGGCCGGGATCTCGATCTGGTCATCGCCATCGCGCTCGCCCTCTTCGGGTGCGGGATCCGACGACACTTGCGGCTGCTGGCGGGCGGGCCGTGCGGCGGGTGCCGTTGCTTCACTGCCCGTTCCGGTCATCCGATTGATCAAAGAGTTGATCCCGAAACGCGGCTTTTCAGCTTCCACATCTTCGGCGTCCGCCCGTGCCACGGGAGCCGCTTCGCGTTGCGGCAATTCACGCGCCGCAGGGGCGCGGCCGACAGCGGCCTGCAAACGCGCCATCGTATCCGCCGAGGGCTGTCCGATCGCGGGGCCGCGCGGGGCCACGAAACTTTCCCGCAGATCTTCGTCCTCTGGCGTCAAAGGCCGGGTTTCAGCGGCGGGCCGATAGGCCGGCGGGGGCAAATCATCCTCAACCTGCGGGGCAAACTCCTCGCTGGCGAAAATGTCCTCCATCTGATCCTCGGCCGCAGCCGACTGGGCATCAAACAGGCCCGGTTCCGGCTCTGCCTGACGGGCGGCCGGGGCCATTTCCTCTGCCGGCTCGGTGCGCTCGGGCGTCATCGCGACCTCTGGCTCGTCCACCTGCATCTCGCGGGTCGGCACCAGCGGCTCTGCCAGTGACCGGCGCGGCACCGGAATGTCTTTGTGTTCAATCGAGGCGTCAATGCCGGTGGCCACGACGCTCACCCGCATCTGACCTTCCATCGACGTGTCCAGCGTGGAGCCAACGATGATATTGGCCTCCGCATCGACCTCTTCACGAATGCGATTGGCCGCCTCGTCCAACTCAAAGAGCGTCAGATCATGACCGCCGGTGATGTTGATCAGCACGCCCTTCGCGCCCTGCAACGAAATCTCGTCCAAGAGCGGGTTGGCAATGGCCTTTTCGGCGGCCTGAACCGCGCGATCTTCGCCGCTGTCTTCGCCTGTGCCCATCATCGCCTTGCCCATCTCGTCCATCACGGCGCGCACATCGGCAAAGTCGAGGTTGATCAAGCCGGGCCGCACCATCAGGTCCGTCACGCCCTTAACCCCTTGATAAAGCACATCATCCGCCATCGAAAACGCTTCCGTAAAGGTGGTTTTCTCATTGGCCAGACGGAACAGGTTCTGGTTGGGAATGATGATCAGCGTGTCGACCACAGCCTGCAGCGCGTCGACACCGTCCTCGGCCTGCCGCATCCGCTTGCCGCCTTCAAACTGGAACGGCTTGGTCACAACGCCCACGGTCAGAACGCCCAATTCCCGCGCCGCCTGCGCGATGATCGGGGCCGCGCCCGTGCCCGTACCGCCGCCCATACCGGCGGTGATAAAGCACATATGCGCCCCCGCCAGATGATCGACAATCTGTTCGATGTTTTCTTCCGCAGCGGCCGCCCCGATGGTGGCCTTGGCCCCGGCCCCCAACCCTTCGGTCACTTTCACCCCAAGCTGAATGCGCGCCTTGGCATCCGATTGTGCAAGCGCCTGCGCGTCGGTGTTGGCCACGACAAAATCCACGCCCTCAAGCTGCTTTTGGATCATGTTGTTGACGGCATTGCCACCGGCGCCACCGACCCCAAAGACGGTGATGCGAGGTTTGAGTTCTTCCTGACCGGGCATGGTGAGGTTCAAGGTCATATGCTGTTCCGCCTGCTGCTTGCCCGTCTGACTCGGGCTTATTTCGCCTAAATTCCTACAATATTACCGGTCATGAGGCGTTACGTCACCCCAAAATCCACGAAACGCCACCAAATATGGGCTTTTTTTTATCCACATTCGCGAGATTTCGCCGATACGCCTCCATCTTGGGGTCACCAGTTATCCTTGAACCATTTGACCGCCCGCCGCAGCGACCGCGCGGGGTAGCGATCATTGGGGATCTCGAAATCCCACCACTCATCTTGCGGATTGGCCGCGAAAAGGCACATCCCCACCGCACTGGCAAAGCTGGGCCCCGTCGCCGCCTGCGGCAGGCCGTGCACTCGCAACGGCCGTCCCAGCCGCACCTGCTGGCCAAGAATCCGGCTCGCCAATCCGTCCAGCCCGGGGATCTGGCTGGCCCCGCCTGTCAACACGATCTGCTGGCTCGGCAAGCAGTTGAACCCGGCCCCGTCCAGCGTGGTCTTCACCTCTTCGAGGATCTCTTCGACGCGCGGGCGCATGATGCCGATCACTTCGGCCCGGCTGACATTGCGCCGGTCATGTTCCCAATCGCCGGTCTCGCCGCCGATCTCGATCATCTCCCGGTCGTCCATGCCGGTGGCCACAACGCCGCCGTAAAAGGTCTTGATCCGCTCGGCCACGGATTTGGGCACTTGCAGCCCCATGGAAATGTCACTGGTGACGTGATCGCCGCCCATCCGCACGCTGTCGGTGTAGATCATGTGCTTTTTCATGAAGATCGACACGCCCGTACTGCCACCGCCCAGATCAATGCAGGCCGCGCCCAGTTCCTGTTCGTCCTCCACCAGCGCGGAAATGCCCGAGACATAAGCGCTCGACGCCAGACCGGCCAGCTCCAGATCACAGCGTTTGACGCAATGGGCCAGGTTCTGGATCGCCACGGCATCCACCGTGACCATGTGCATATCCGTGGCCAGCGTGTGCCCGATCTGCCCGCGCGGATCGCCCAGGCCAGAGCGATGATCGAGCGCGAAGTTCACCGGTTGCGCATGCAGCACTTCGCGGCCACCCTCGTAGCCCGCGCCGTAATCCGGCACATCGCAAGCCGACAAAACCCGGCTGACATCCTGCTCCGTCACCGTCGGCGTTTCCAACTCCACCTGCCCCGCCAAGCCGTAGGATCGCGGCAACGCGCCCGAGAAACAGGCAATCACGTGATCCACCCGGATCTGCGCCATCTTCTGCGCGGCCTTCAGGGCCGTGCGAATGGCCCGCTCGGTTTCCTGCATCGCGGATATTTCGCCAAAGCGCACCCCCCGCGACCGCGTGGTCGCGGCCCCAATGACACGAAATCCCGCCTGCCCGGCCAGCGCGCCAACCCCGTCATGCTCGCCCAGCCGTTCGGTCCCGTCAAACCGCAGCACCAGACAGGCGATCTTCGAGGTGCCCACATCCAGTACCGCCACAACCCCACGCTGGATCGCGGCCTTGCGCATGTTCCGCATCGCTCTTTGGCTGTCATAAAGTTCAATCATCACTCTGCATTCCCTGTAATCGTCGCCTTCATGCCCCCGGTCAGATCCCGGCGCACGCGCCACCATGTCTCTGCCGCGGGTTGGTTCAGCCGCACGGTCGGCCGTCCGGCCAGACGCATGTCCACAATCGTCAAATCCCGGGCCAGCATGTCTTGGGTCTGGTTGAGCACCAGCACCCGCTCGAGCGCCCGCACAGCGCCCTCTTCGGGCAGCAGGATGCGCTGATCCTGATCCAGCACCAGGTCCCAACGCCGCTCGCCCATGCGCACCAGCCCGATCACCCGTGCGCCCAAGGGGGCGGCCGCCTCAAGCAGCGCCATCGCACCGGGCACATCCGCATTGGCCCCCGGCCCCGCAATCACCGGCAAATCCGCCCGGTCCGACCGCGCGTTCAGCTCGGCCACGGCGAACCCTTCGGCATCCACCAGCGTGACCTCATCCCAGGTGCGCCAAACGGCGACGGGGATGCGCTCCACCACCGTCACAACCATCGTGCCGCCCTTGCGAATGCGCACATCCGCGCCCCGCACCGCGGGCAAGCCGGTGATCATCTGGTGCACGTGCTCGATATCAATATCAAAAGAACTGCTCGGGAAATCGAACGGAAAGATCTCCCGGATGTCCTCTTCAACGCTCTCGCTGGCACCCTCGATGGCCAAAAGCTCCACCATGAACTCTGGCCGCGTCTCGATCTGATGGCGCATGTCCGCGATGGCCAGAACGATCTGTTCCTGACGCTCTTCATTGCCGAAATACGCCGTGACCAGCCCGAAAGCGAAGCAAAATGGCACGCCCACACGCAGCAACAGCCGAAAAAACGGCGTCAGCATCAACCGCTGGAACCGATAAGACCAGCGCGACGGCGCCGGATCGCAGGCCTTGCTCACCTGTTGCACGAGGCATCCTCCACCAACCACCGGCACAGCGCGGGGAAATCCATACCCACCGCCGCCGCCTGTTCCGGCGAGAGCGACGTGGGCGTCATGCCCGGCTGCGTGTTCGTCTCCAAAAGGTAAAGCCCGTCCAAGCCCCGCGCCTCGTCCCAACGGAAATCCGTCCGCGACAGGCCCCGACAGCCCAACACCTCATGGGCTTTGAGCGCATAGTCCATGCAGGCCTGAAAAATCTCGTCTGGCACGTCCGCCGGCACGACGTGATGCGAGCCCCCGTCGGCATATTTGGCGTGATAATCATACCATCCGTCAGTCACGATATCCGTCACCGTCAGCGCCCGACAGCCCAGAACCGACGTTGTCAGCTCGCGCCCCGGAATGAACTGCTCCACCATGACCTGCGCGGGCATGTCCTCAGACAGTTGCGGCGGGCCATTCGCGGCCTCGTGCACAAGATACACCCCGACAGAAGAGCCTTCATTGTTGGGTTTGACCACGTAGGGCGGCTCCATCACATGGGCGCGCCGCACCGCGTCTGCATCGGCGATCACGCTTTTGACCACCGGCAATCCCGCCCGGATATAAACCTCTTTGGTGGCCTGCTTGTCCATCGCCAGCGCCGAACACAGCACGCCCGAATGGGTGTAGGGGATCTGCATCCACTCGAAAATGCCCTGCACGCAGCCATCCTCGCCCCACCGACCATGCAGCGCGTTGAACGCCACATCCGGGTTCACAGCGGCCAATCGCGCGCTCACATCGCGCCCGGCCACGACCTCGCTCACGCGAAAGCCCGCCTGGCGCAACGCCTCTGCGCATTCGCGCCCGGTCGACAAAGACACTTCGGTCTCTGCTGACAGGCCGCCCATGACGACTGCAACATGTTGGGGATGCCCGCCCGACTGTCCCACGGTTTGCCTCAATTCCCCGCGCCTTTTCGGCACGATGTTTTTTCGCGCCCATACTGGCGCTTGGATAATGCCCTAACGTGACCTGAAGGGCTGCTCGATGGTGCCGATTGTTTTTGGTCTTATTCGGCGTCCGGGGCCGGTTCGCCGACCCTCATGATTTCCCAGTGTAACTCTATTCCACTGTCTTGAAAAACCTTTTTTCGCACCGCCTCGCCCAAATTTTCAAGGTCTGCGGCGGTGGCGTCCCCGGTGTTGATCATGAAATTGGAATGCTTTTCGCTCATCTGCGCCCCGCCGATGCGTGCGCCCCGCATGCCGGCCGCGTCAATCACCGCCCAGGCTTTGAGATCATGCACGTCATCGGCCCGCCCGGTCGACGAAAACCCGGCCGGATTGCGAAAGGTCGATCCCGCGCTGCGATCGTTCGTGGGTTGCGTCTCATCCCGGCGCTTGAGCTGCTCTTCCATACGGGCATGCAGGGTGTGCGGGTCGCCCTGAGGCGCCTCAAACGTGGCCTCGATCAACACATGGCCCTCGGGCAGATCCG
>JBCBWJ010000104.1:0-7917 GCA_039817165.1 Pseudomonadota bacterium
ATCCCTGACAGTCTGAACCGCATGGTGGCTTTTTATGGCGGGGTGAAGGAAGCCGCGATCCGGCCCTTGACCGCAGGCGGCGACCATCTCTGTTCCTTGCCGATCCTGCGCGCCATCGCCGACCAGCCCCTGGGCATGATCCATTTCGACAGTCACACGGACCTTTTCCACAGCTATTTCGGCGGCGAGATGTACACCCACGGCACGCCCTTTCGGCGCGCGGTGGAGGAGGGGTTGCTCGATCCCAAACGCGTGGTGCAGATTGGCCTAAGGGGCACGATGTATGACACCGAAGATCGGGATTTCGCCGCCGCCGAGGGCATACGTCTGATCCTCATCGAGGATTTCTTTGCCCGCGGGGTCGAAGATGTGATGGCCGAGGCGCGCGAGATTGCAGGGACCGGCCCCACCTATATCAGCTACGACATTGATTTCGTCGACCCCACCTATGCCCCCGGCACCGGCACGCCCGAGGTGGGTGGCCCAAACGCGTTTCAGGCGTTGCAGGTGGTGCGAGAGCTCAAGGGTGTGAACATCGTGGGCGCGGATATGGTAGAGGTCTCACCCCCCTTTGACGAAAGCGGTGGCACCGCCTTCCTTGGTGTATCGCTGATGTACGAGCTGTTGTGCCAGATGGTCGGACAGGTGGAGGGCTGAGCGCATGGCGGCAGACGCAAATCAGGATCAAAAGGACGCGTGGTCCAATGCTGTCGGGCAGGTCTGGGCCGAGAATGATGCGGTCATGGACACCACGTTGGCCCCGGTTCTGGACCACCTGTTGGTGCACGCGGACTTGCAGGCGGGCGAGCGTGTGCTCGACATCGGCTGCGGAACCGGGTTGAGCACGATCAAAGCGGCTCAGGCCGTGGGCGCTGGCGGGCAGGCTACGGGTGCGGACATCGCCGATCAGATGGTGGCCAAGGCGCGGGTGCAGGCGGGTGGCGCATCCAACGTGATTTTCATGTCTGCGGACGCCCAAACCCATGGGTTTGAGACCGCGGCGTTTGACGTGGTGATTTCTCGGTTTGGCGTGATGTTTTTCGCCGACCCTGCCGCGGCCTTTGCCAATATCGCGCGTGCAGTGAAACCCGGCGGGCGCATGGTGTTCATGGCCTGGGCCGATGCGCAGGACAATCCGTGGTTTTCAGTTCCCCGTGCCGTGGCCGTGGCGCAGTTGGGCCCGGTCGAGCCGCCCTTGCCGCACGCGCCCGGGCCGATGGGGCTTGCGGACCGTGACTACACGTTGGACGTGTTTGCGCGCGCCGGGCTCAGCGATGTGACGATCACGCCTGTGGCGCTGGACCTTACCCCGCCCGGAACAGCCGATGACATGGGGGCTTTTGCGCTGGTTCTCGGGCCCGCGTCGCGCATTTTCAAAGACCTGCACGGCACGCAAGAGGACGCCGCGGCGATTGTGGCCACTGTCGCAGAGCGGTTCCAAGGATATGAAACCAAGGACGGGTTGCGCGTGCCAGCGCGGCTCAATCGGATCGAGGTGCGGTGCAGAGGGGCGTCATAGCGAGGCCTCGGGCTTGAACCCGTCCGGGATCTGGTCACGCCCCTCGAGCACCAGATCTGCCATCACCTGCGCCACTTTCGGGGCCATGCCAAAGCCGATTTTGAACCCCCCATTGGCGATGAATTCGCCGCTTTTCAACGGATGCGCCCCCAGCATCGGCGCGCGCGACCGGCTGCGGGGGCGCAGGCCCGCCCATCGCTCGACCACCTTCGCATCTCGGAGCGCGGGCAGGGCGGTGCGGGCGGTTTCGATCAGCGTGTCGAGCTGGTGATCGGTGCCGTCTGGCGTGTCATAGTCCCGTTCTGAGGTGGAACCGATGGCGGTGGTGCCGTCTGCATGCGGCACGATGTGCAGCCCGTCCACGAAAAGCTGTGGGCTGAGGATTTGCGCGAAATCCAGAAGCGCGGCCTGACCTTTGACCCCGTTGCCGATGGGGCGCGGCAGGGATTGCGACAGCGCGATCAGGCCTGCGGCCCCGGTGGCATGGATCACGGCGCCTTCTAGCCGGCCTTCGGTCACCACCTCGCCACCCTCGGCCAAGAGCGCTTTGGCCAACGCCTGACAGGCCTGTCGCGGATGCAAGCGCGCCGATAGGGTATCATGGATGTACCAACCCGTGGGCGATGGCGGCAAAAGCGGTGCAGGCGGGGTTTGTGTCACGGTCCACGTGGCCGCCCCTTGCCACAGCGAGGCGGCCCCTTGCGTGCGATCCTGGGCCAGCCTCAGACCATGGTCGTCAAGAACCGGCTGGATGCGGCCCGTGCGCCCGTACCCGGCGGACAGGCGAGAGGCCGCCTCGACCTCAGCCCAAAACCCTTCTGCCATCAGAAGGCTCTCCAGCTGAAACGCTTTCTTGTCATTCCAGTTTTCGGGCACATGCGGGGCAAGCGCGCCGACGATGCCGCCGGACGATCCCGCCCCCGGCCCGCCAGGATCGATCACCCGCACCCGCGCCCCGCGCTGCTGGCAGGTCCAGGCCATCGACAGACCAAAGATACCCGCCCCCAAAACCGTGACGTCAGCGCTTGCCATTCCATCCGCCTCCTTGCAGTGTCGCGCGTGCCTATCCCACGGCGGATGGCGCGTCGAGATCAACCGGGTGGGTCATGGACATTGCACAGCCAGAGCTGGACTGGCGCGAGGGCCGCGTGCCGGTGTCGCGGCGCTTTGATGACCCGTATTTCAGCCTTGAAGATGGCTTGGCGGAGACGCGCCATGTGTTTTTGGCGGGCAATGACCTGCCGGGTCGGTTTGGCGACGGGTTTCACATCGCAGAGCTGGGCTTTGGCACTGGGCTGAACCTGCTTGCCGCCCTTGCCCTTTGGCGTGAGAGCGGCCAGCCGGGGAGGCTCTGTTTCACCAGTTTTGAGGCCTATCCCCTATCGCCGGAAGAGATGATCCGCGCGCACGCCGCGTTTCCTGAATTGCAGGATCTGGCGCAGGCTCTGGCCCCGCATTGGGCGCACTTGCCCCAGATCGAGTTGGCGGATCTGAGCTTTCGCCTGATTGAAGGTGATGCGAGGGAGACGCTTACGGCTTGGGATGGCATGGCTGATGCTTGGTTTCTCGACGGGTTTTCCCCGGCCAAGAACCCGGAGCTCTGGGGGGATGAGATTTTAGCGCAGGTGCATGCGCACACGACACGTGAAGGAACCGCAGCAACATACAGCGCGGCCGGATGTGTGCGGCGCGGTTTGAGTGCGGCGGGATTTGCCGTGAAGCGCGCGCCGGGTTACGGGCGTAAACGGCACATGACGCGCGCTCGGATGGTGCCCTGGTGAAAGAGCAAAACACCCGGATTGGCGTGATCCTGATGGTGTTCACGACCTTTGTGTTTGCGATGCAGGATGGGATCTCCAGCCATTTGGCACGTGAATACAACGTGGCCATGGTGGTGATGATCCGCTTTTGGTTTTTTGCCGCTTTCGTGGTTTTTCTGGCGGGCCGCATGGGCGGGGGCGTGCGCGCCGCGGCGGCCACGACGATCCCTTGGGTTCAGGTGCTCAGAGGGGTGCTGCTGGTCAGCCAGATCTGCGTGATGATCTACGGGTTTACACTGCTGGGATTGGTGGAAAGCCATGTCGTGTTCTCTGCCTATCCGCTTCTGGCAGCCGCGCTGTCCGGGCCGTTTCTGGGCGAATATGTCGGATGGCGGCGCTGGGCGGCGATCTGCGTGGGGTTTGTGGGTGTCGTGATCATTCTACAGCCCGGCTCGGCTGTGTTTGATCTCGCTGCCCTGGTGCCTTTGCTGGGCGCGTTGATGTTTGCGACCTACGGGCTTTTGACCCGCTACGCCGGACGCCACGACAGCGCCGCCACGAGCTTTTTCTGGACAGGTGTCGTGGGCGCCGGGGTGATGAGCTGCGTTGGCATCTGGTATTGGGAACCGATGAGCGCGGGCAATTGGGCCTGGATGGGGCTTTTGTGCATAACGGGCGCGCTGGGCCATTTCACCTTGATCAAATGCTACGAATTGGCGGAGGTGAGCGCGGTGCAACCTTTTGCCTATTTCCAACTGGTCTTTGCCGCAGCGCTTGGTGTCCTGGTCTTTGATGAGGTGATCCGCACCAATGTGGCACTTGGCGCTGGGCTTGTTGTCGTGGCGGGTCTGTTCACCCTTTGGCGTCAACGGCAGGCAGGCTAAAAGGGGGTGCGGTCGGGCTTTCTTTTTGCCCTGAATGTCTTCGCCGAAGGCCTGAAATTTCTTGTCATGCAAACCTGCCGTGACAGAACCAGCCCGCGCTTTTTGCCGCCCCATGGGCGTAAAAGAGCCAGAGCCGCTGCCCATCTTGGGTCACCACCTGCCAGTAATCGCGCACGCCGCTGCGCCAATCGGGATCATCGAACCACCATTCCGGGGCGATCCGTTCTGGCCCGCGGGCTTCGGCCAGGTCATGCACGCGACCTCGCCAGCGGAATTGCGCGGCCAGGCGCGGCGTTTCTGGCGCATGCACCGGCTCGGGCGACCACAGCAGCAGGGGACGTGGCGTGGGTGGCACGGGCCATGCCTCAGCCGGGTCGGACCATGCAGCTGCCAGCACCTTGGCGGTCTTTTCGGGAATGTGGCTGTCCACCGGATGGCGTCGCGTCAAGGCGTCGAGGCCCAGCCGCCCACCGATGCGCCCGACCAGATCCTCTATGGCGCTGTCCTGGTCCTGGCGCGCTTGGGCGGTGCCTGCGGCCTCCATATGAGCGGTCGCATGGCGGGTGCCGAGCGCCTCTGTTTGCACGGCCTCAAGCCTCAGCATTTCGATGCCGAAACCTGCGTCGATCTCATCCAGGCGGTGCCAAAGGAGCGGGCGGATCCGGTCGGGCCTATCAGCAGGACGGGCCAGCCCGACCTCTATCCATTGCATCGTGTGATCCACGCGCCAAACCTGCAGCCGCACGCGCCGCGCGCCCCGGGATGCTTCGCTCAATAACTGGCACAGGCGCGTCATCAACCGGTCGAGGCCCGCCTCCACATCCTCGCGCAGGCCAATGGGCTCCGGCAGGGTCAGGCGGGTCGCAAAGCGTGGCGCGGGCGCATCTGGGGACAGAGGCTCAGCCGCCGCGCCGATCGCCTGATCCAGCCTGAGGACCAATCCTTTGCCATAGCGCCGGGCAAGTGGCGCGCGCGGCTGGCCCAAAAGATCCCCCACGCTGCGCAGACCCACCCGCCCCAGATCGGCCACCATCTCAGGGCCGAGGCGCAAGGCGGCGACAGGCAGTGGGGACAGCGCGGTATAGGCCTTGCCCGGCGCGGCAATGCAGGGCAGATCGCCCGCGCCTTTTGTCATGAGCGCCGGTGCCGCCCCACCCCGTTCCCAATGCCGGCGTTTGGCCGCACGAGACCGCGTGGCGCGGGCCTCTTGGTCAATCGCGTCGCCTGTGCGCGTGCTGCCTGCCGTTACACCCGCAAACCGCGCCAGAGCCCAGGCCGCGCCCACGGTATCGGCCAGCCCGCAGCGCGCGGTGAGCCCCAGATTGGCGGCCGCGCCGGTCATCTCCTGTACCAGCGCGGCCTCTCCTCCGAAAAGATGCGCACATCCGCTGATATCCAGGAGCAGCGCGTCGGGCTCCTCCGCTGTGATCCACGGTGAAAACCGCCCCGCCCACCGGGTGAGAGAGCGCAGAAACGCCGCCTCTGCGTGTGGGTTCTGTAGCCGGGTCACCAGAGTGCCGCACATGGCATGGGCATCGCGCAAAGGCTGGCCCACATGCACGCCTGCGGCCTGCGCGGCCTCAGACACCGATGCGATCACCTGCATTTGCCCGGTCTCGCGCACCACGGCAAACGGCGCGTCCCCGGGGGGAGGGTCGCGTCTCAGCAGACGTTCGGCCCCCATACGGGGAAACCAGACCGACAGGATGCGGCGTGCAGACATGAAACCACCGAATGAAGGGGGATGGGCAGCGTGATGTGTTCTTGATTTGTTCCAATCTAGATCGCGCCTTGATCTGAGTCGAGTCCCCCCGCTTCATCTTGCCAAAAATACTCCAATCCCGCCTGTGCTTTCACGTGCTGTCGTTTCAAAGACAGTAAAAACCCCAGCCACGAAGGACAGCATCATTGAAACCACAGCTCTTTTCCCCCACAGTCAGCAAAAGACTAGGGAGGACAGTCAGTTGCGTACACGAGCCGCCGTGGCCCTTGAGGCCGGTAAGCCAATGGAAATTATGGACGTGAACCTCGATGGCCCGAAGGCCGGAGAGGTGCTGGTGGAGATCAAGGCCACCGGGCTGTGCCATACGGATGATTTCACCCTGTCAGGCGCCGATCCCGAGGGCGCGTTTCCCGCCATCCTCGGCCATGAAGGCGCAGGCGTCGTCGTGGACGTGGGCCCCGGCGTGACCTCTCTGGAGGTGGGCGATCACGTGATCCCGCTCTATACGCCCGAATGCCGTGAATGCGACTACTGCCTCAACCCCAAAACGAACCTGTGCCAGGCGATCCGCTCGACCCAAGGCCAAGGCGTGATGCCCGACGGGACCAGCCGGTTTTCCATGCTCGATGGCACGCCGATCCTGCACTACATGGGCTGCTCGACGTTTGCCAATCACACGGTTCTGCCGGAGATCGCGCTGGCCAAAGTGCGCAAGGACGCGCCGTTTGACAAGATTTGCTACATCGGCTGCGGCGTGACCACGGGCATTGGGGCTGTGATCAACACTGCCAAGGTGGAGCTGGGCTCCCGCTGTGTGGTCTTTGGTCTGGGCGGTATCGGCCTTAACGTGATCCAAGGCCTGCGCATGGCGGGCGCCGATCAGATCGTGGGTGTTGACCTCAACCCCGGCAAGATCCCAATGGCCACAAAGTTTGGCATGACCGATTTTGTGAACCCCAAAGAGATCGATGGCTCTGTCGTGGACCACATCGTGGAGCTCACAGGTGGTGGCGCGGATTACTCCTTTGACGCCACCGGCAATGTGCAGGTCATGCGCGACGCGCTGGAATGCGCCCACAAAGGCTGGGGCGAGAGCATCATCATCGGTGTGGCCCCTGCAGGGGCAGAAATTGCCACGCGGCCGTTCCAATTGGTCACCGGCCGGGTCTGGCGCGGCACGGCCTTTGGTGGCGCGCGCGGGCGCACGGACGTGCCGCAGATCGTGGATTGGTACATGGATGGCAAGATCGAGATTGATCCGATGATCACCCACACGCTCAAGCTCGACCAGATCAACGAAGGGTTCGACCTGATGCATTCGGGCGAGAGCATCAGAAGCGTCGTCGTTTACTAAAATCTGAGTTTTTCAGAGGCCGGTCCTGGGGCAGCCCCGGGCCGGCTTCTTTTATGTGCAGAGGTCTGTGTGCGTGCGTGCACGGGGCTCACGCCTTGTCACCAAGATCGACATGGCTATCTTTCGCTCAACACGACCACAAAAGGATAGCACCATGGCCGACGGCATATACACACCCCCAAAAGTCTGGACTTGGGACAAGGACAACGGGGGCGCGTTCGCGTCGACCAACCGACCCATTGCAGGGGCGACCCATGATGCGCCTTTGCCGCGCGGTGATCATGCATTTCAGCTTTATTCGATGGGCACGCCCAATGGGGTCAAGGTGACCATGCTTTTTGAGGAACTGCTGGAGGCAGGTCATGACGCGGAATACGACGCCTGGTTGATCAAGATCGGCGACGGCGACCAATTCGGCAGTGGGTTCACGGAAATCAATCCCAACTCCAAGATCCCCGCCATGGTGGATCACACCGGTGATGCGCCGCTCAACGTGTTCGAGAGCGGATCGATCATGGTGCATCTGGCGGAGAAATTCGGCGCATTTCTGCCCACGTCCGGACCGGCGCGGACCGAGGTGTTCAACTGGCTGATGTGGCAGATGGGCAGCGCGCCGTTCCTTGGTGGCGGCTTTGGCCATTTCTACGCCTATGCGCCGGAAAAATATGAGTACCCCA
>JBCBWJ010000105.1:0-7888 GCA_039817165.1 Pseudomonadota bacterium
GTTTGGGTGAAAAAGGGCTGAGTGCGCTCGTCAACAATGCCGGCATTTCCCCGAAAGATGATGATGACGGACGGCTTTCCGCCATGAAGACCACATTCGACACCTGGCATGCTGTTCAAATGGTCAACCTGACTGGGCCGCTGATCCTGTGTCAGCAGCTTTTGGGCCCGTTGACCCGGGCAAAAGGGGCAGTGGTCAACGTAACTTCAATTGCAGGCACACAAATCCATCCCTTCGCTGGAGCCGCCTACGCCGTATCTAAGGCCGGGCTGTCGGCACTCACACGGGAATTGGCCTTTGAACTGGCAGACAGTGGGGTGCGCGTGAATGCAGTTTCGCCCGGAGAGATCGCCACCTCGATCCTATCACCAGGCACAAACGAGTTGGTGGAACAGCAAGTTCCCATGAAGCGTCTGGGCAGCCCCAAGGAAGTGGCGGAAGTGGTGACTTTTCTGTGCAGTCAGAAATCGTCTTACATCAACGGCGCGGAAATCCCGATAAATGGCGGACAACACCTTTGACGCAAAGGGCCTAGAGGGACACCCCCGTTCCCTGAAGCACCCCATGCTCCATCGCGTAGCGTGTCAGACCTGCCGTTGAACTGATTCCGAGTTTTTTCTTGATATTTTTGCGGTGCGTTTCCACCGTGCGTACGGAGATTTCCAGTTCTATCGCAACTTCTTTGTTCGACAGTCCCCGCGCCAATTGCAACAAGATCGTTTGCTCTCTGTTGGTCAGTTGCTCACGCGCGGCGGATCTTGGGCTGAGGCTCTCCTCGACGCCTGAGCTCAGGTATTGCGCGCCGGACATAACCGCATCAATGGCTTGCTTGATCTCGTCCGTTGGCACGTCTTTCAGAACGTAGCCGACAGCACCGTGGCTCAAAGCGGAAGAAATGTATTCTGGGCTGTCATGCATCGACAGAATGAGGATACGCATCTCCGGGCGTCGTTCGAGGATGATCTCGGTGGTCGAGAGCCCACCGATACCAGGCATGTTAAGATCAAGGAGGATTACATCAGGCTCGAGCTCTTCGACCTGGTCAATGATCTGCTGGCCATCTGACAGGGTTGCGATCACATTCACGTCATCGAAACTCTCGAGAATAGACTGGATGCCCTGCGCCACCATGGGGTGGTCATCGACGATGACAACGCGGGTCGGGGCTTGTGTCATGCGCGTGCTTTTTGTTCGGCGCGGTTTTCAGGCGGCAGGAGATGCGACAAGGGCACCGAAGCCTCAACCACTGTGCCGGTTTTGCTCGACAGGATGCGCAAACTGCCGTCCAGCTGTTCCGCCCGCTCTTGCATGTTGCGCAGGCCCAGTCCCGTGCTGGGGTTCTTGCGCGCGGCACTTTGCGGCGTCAGCCCACGACCATTGTCGGTGATGCGCAAGGTCGCACCACGATTGTGCCCGCGCAAGTCCATGGAAACACGGCTGGCGCTGGCGTGGCGTTCGACGTTGGTCAGCGCTTCTTGCGCGATGCGGTAAAGCGCTGTTTTGGCATCGCCGTCCAGCCGGTTTCGGAATACCACAGTGTCAAAATCTGTCGCAATTCCAGTGCGTTCTTGAAAGTCATCAATCAAAGCCTTTAATGCAGGTCCCAACCCCAGATCATCAAGCATACCTGGACGCAGATCGCGGCTGATCCGTCGCACTTCATGGATTGCACCAGACAAGTGCTCGATCCCGTCATCGAGGTTTTCAGACGCGCCTACATCCCCGGTCGTCAACCGCCGCCGCGCGGTATCCAAGGCGTAGCGCACACCGACGAGGATTTGGGATATCCCATCATGCAACTCGCGCGCAACGCGTCCGCGCTCTTCTTCTTGGGCGTCGAACACACGTTGGGTCAGTTTCTTCAACTTCGCATCCGCAAGGCGCCGTTCCCGGATGTTGATGAAGATACCCGACGTGAAGACCAAGAGCAGAGCCGCCAGCGTGATCACCCCGATCCACAGAAATGTGCGTTGGATCTCGGCTTCTACCTGCGCGCGCGCAGCCTCTACCACAGCCAGCACATCGTCGATGAACACCCCCGTTCCCACGGCCCAACGCCAATCCTGCAAACCGATCACATACGTCACCATGCGCGCGGTTTCCCCGGTCGACGGCTTTCGCCATTCATAGGAATGAAAGCCGCCCCCGGTCCGGGCAAGTGCTATCAGCTGATCGGTCACAGGCGTGCCGTCTGCATCCGCCAGGCCCCTCCAATTGCGCCCGATGCGATCGGTTTGACGCGGGCTGACAAGGTTGTTGCCGTCATAGTCGTAAACGAAAAAATACCCATCCTGCCCGTAGAGCATGCCGGACAGGATCTGAGATACGTGCAGCTTGGCAGCAGCGTCATTCGGGGCAGCCCGGCCGTAGGTGGCGATAAATGCGGTTCGGGCGATGGACAGGTAGTTCTTCAGTTCTTCACGCTTGGCCGCAATCAGTTGGGTCTCCAGCGTCTTGATCTCACGCTCGGCCAGTTGCCGGCTCTGGAGCGTCACAAGCACCGAAATTATCACTGCCGCCAAGATCAGCGGCAGCGTGGCGACCAGAAACAGCTTCTGCCCATAATTCAGGTTTATGACGTCCCGCAGCTTTGCCATTGCGATTCGGCGCGCGTGCTCCCTCGATTGCCAAGCTATAATGGCCCCTTTGAGCCGCCAAGCTCAAGATTTAAGCGCATTTTCTCGTCACTCGCGCGCTTTCTACGCAGTACTCGGTATTTTCACGCCAGCCGGTTGCGGGTAGGGTCGCACCACTTGCAACGACAAGCGTCGACCGCGGGAACGGTCAGGCGCGTAATCCAAAAATGGGAGGAGTATCCATATGGATCGCCGTTCATTCCTAAAGAACACCGCTCTTGGTGGTTCGGCCGCTGCGGCAACAACGCTCGCAGCGCCGGCGTACGCACAGGGCAAGCGGACGCTGACCATGGTCACGTCCTGGGGCCGCGGCCTCGCAGGCGTTTTCGACGCCGCTCAGAAAGTGGCTGATAACATCAACGAAATGTCCGATGGCAGCCTGACGATTGACGTCAAAGCCGCGGGCGAGCTCGTTGGCGCGTTCGAAGTGTTCGACGCCGTGACCGCTGGTCAGGCTGACATGTACCACGCCGCTGATTACTACTTTGTGAGCCAGCATCCCGGTTTTGCCTTCTTCACGGGTGTGCCTTTCGGCATGACCGCGACCGAACTTAACAACTGGTACTACCACGGCAACGGTGCTGCGATGCACGACAAGCTGGGCGAAATCTTCGGCCTGAAATCGTTCCTCGCAGGCAACACCGGCACACAGGCCGGCGGTTGGTTCGCCAAGGAAATAAAGGGGCCAGAAGACTTTAACGGTCTGAAGTTCCGCATGCCTGGTCTGGGCGGTAAAGCCCTAGGTTACATGGGCGCGTCCGTGCAGAACCTGCCGGGTTCGGAAGTGTATCAGGCGCTGGCCTCTGGTGCGATCGACGGCACCGAGTGGATCGGTCCGTGGGCTGACGAAAAAGCTGGTTTCCAGGAAATCACCAAGTTCTACTACACGGCTGGTTTCCACGAGCCGGCCGCGGGTCTGTCGCTGGCGACGAACCGCGAAGTGTTCGACAGCCTGACACCACAGCAGCAGAAGATGATCGAGATCGCATCGGGTGAGGCCAATGTTTGGAACCTCAGTCAGTTCCTCATGAACAATGGTGCAGCCCTTGAGCGTCTGAAAGCCGGTGGCGTGACCGTTCTTGAGTTCCCCGACAGCGTTTGGGATGCCATGGGCACCGCGTCGCAGCAGGTCTATGACGAGTTCTCAGGCGATGACCTCTTCACAGAGATCCTGACCGACTATCAGGCATCCATGAAGGCGTCTTCGGGTTGGCTGACCAACTCCATCAGCGCGTACCGCAATCAGCGCGACCGCGTTCTGGGCTGATCCAGATCAAATGAAAAAAAGGTGCGGGCCCCTAAGTTGGGCCCGTTACCACGCGGGAGAGGTGGCCAGAAGAGCCGCCTGAGGAGAGGAGCACGGGGGACAAATGCTTGACGCATTCGGATGGTTTTTCCAAAACATCGCCTTGGCATTTTATAATGTCTTGTACGCGCTGACGAACCCTGCAAGCTGGCTTGATTGGGTCCTCTGGTCCAACACCACGGAAGACAAGGAGTCCTTGATGCGGTTCGTCTATTACGGCGGATCGACAGAATTTTTCTTTGCGATCTTCGCGGTCATTCTCGTTCTGACCGGCATCGGCATCTGGCGCAATTCCTTCATGTGGGGCTGCGTTCGAGTGATGGAGGGCTTTGCGAACACGGTCGGACGTCTGTTCGCTTGGGCAGGCCTGATCATGGTTCTGCAACAGGTGATCATCGTCTTTATCCAGCGCATTTTTGCGCGCCCCGACATCTCGCTCGGGTTTGGCATCCCACTTCAAAAAGACATCAGCTGGTGGGCAGAAGCGCTGAAGTTTGATAACGCGATGGTGGTGGCGCTGTGCTGTACCTACACCTTCGTGCAGGGCGGCCATGTGCGCGTCGACCTTGTGTATTCCGCCGTATCTCACCGCACCAAGCGGGTGATCGACATGGTGGGATCTCTCATTTTCATGCTGCCCACGGCCATCATCATATGGATGTATGGCTGGTATTTCATGTGGCGGCATCTGATCACGCCGAAGCCATCGGCGTCTGACACCATCGACCGGTTGATCCTCAAGGCACGCGCGGTGCGGTGGAATGTAGAAACCATCGGCTTCAGCCCCAACGGCTTTGACGCCTATTTTCTCTTCAAGATCCTGCTTGTGGCCTTTGCCGGCATGGTCTTCATCCACGCGGTCGCCTTCTTCTATCGCTCCTATCTGGAGTTCGTGGAAGGCCAAGAAAGCGCGGGAAAGAACGTAGACAAAGACACGCTCGGTGAAGGTGAAGAAGCCTTCGAAGGCACACACTAGGGGGGGCGGGGACATGTTGTTTGGACTAGATGGCGTAGAAGTTGGCCTGATCATCGTTTTCCTGTGCCTGTTCGGTGGGATCCTATCTGGGTTTCCCGTGGCTTTTGCCATCTCTGGCGCGGGTGTGATTTCTTTCGCGATCATCGCAGCGCTCGACAGTGCGGGCCTGCTGATCCATCAGGCAATTGACACCGGCAGCCAGGCTTATGACGCCTTGATCGCGAGCGGGGTCAAGTCTGAGAGCATATCAGTGTTCCGATACCCCGACTTGCCTCGCATAGAAGAGCCGGTGTTTGTATCAGGCTGGGAAACCGCGCTTGATCGCAACATTTCTTTCATCGTGAACCGAATGAACGAACGCGTGCTGGCAGGCCAGTCGATTGAGACGCTGCTGGCCGTGCTCATGTTCGTGATGATGGGCATCACGCTGGAACGTTCCAAGATCGCCAATGATCTTCTCACCACCATGGCCCGTGTCTTTGGTCCGCTTCCTGGCGGTTTGGCCGTGTCCGTGGTCGTTGTCGGGGCCTTCCTTGCCGCCTCGACCGGAATCGTCGGTGCGACCGTGGTGACAATGGGCCTTCTCAGTCTGCCCACCATGTTGCGCAACAATTACAGCCCCGAGATCGCCACCGGCGTGATTGCGGCCTCGGGCACGTTGGGACAGATCATCCCGCCGTCTATTGTGATCGTCCTTTTGGGCACCCTCGCCGGGGATCTTTACTCCACCGCACAAGAGGCGCGCGCGCAGGAGGCAGGGTGCTCGGATGCCCTGACATACCTTGGCGAACCTGCCGTGGTATCTGTGGGAACGCTGTTTCAGGCCGCGCTGTTACCGGGTATCTTGCTTGCGCTGCTCTACGCGCTCTATGCTTTTGGCTATGCGCTGATGAACCCTTCCCGTGCGCCGGCGGTTGAACTGGGCAGCACCAACGCAGAGCCCATCACTCGCAATGAAGCCTTCACATGGTTCCTGGGGCTACCTGTGGCGCTGATCGCTGGCATGATCCTTTTGGGTCAGGTCAATGTGATCGGCAGTCAAGACCTTACGGTCGACAGCTTTTCCGCCCAAGGTCAGGCCGCAGATCTACGGACCAATGTGAGCACAGACTGTCAGGCGTCGATGATTGAACTGCACGGTCAAGACGCATGGGACAATGCCGCTGCCCAGCAGGCCGAGATCGATGCAGCAGGCGGCGTTCAGCAGAGCGTGGAACTTACCGAGGAAGAACGTGCAGAGGCTTTGGCTCAGAAGATCAATGATGCCGCCCCAATAGGAACCGGTATCGCCATCATCATGCTCATGTTTGCATTGATCCTGACATTTGCACGCGGCGTTTCGCCATCGTCGAACCCGGCGCCGCTTCTTGTTGGTGCAGTCGGCGTTGTTCTTGGTCTGCTGGTCGACATCATCGTGATAGGTCCGCAAATGAGCCCGGGCCTCACATTCGTGACCATTGCCATACCGGTGGCGCTTGCGATCTACGGCTGCACATACGCGGTCGGGCTGTTGTCGAAGAATGAGCTGGTCCGCGTGGTGTTCCCTCCATTGGTGCTGATTGTCGCCGTTTTGGGGTCGATCCTCGGTGGCATCACGAACCCAACACCCGCCGCCGCCCTTGGGGCCGCGGGTGCCATCATGCTGGCGGCCTATCGCAGACTGAAAGATGAAGAACGGTCCGGCAAGGTGATCATCTTTGCAACCTTTGCAATCTTGGTCTCGATCCTGATGGGTGTGAATTTTGACCTGCGCGTCAATGTTCAAGAGGTCTCCTTTGAGACATGGGTGGCGTTCGCCGTAGCTAAGGCGGGCTACCTGTTCGCGCTTTTCGGACTGCTGTTCGCCTGTTGGGTCCTGTTTGCAGGAGGTGTGCTAACACCCGTGGTGAGGGAAACCGCCAAGGTCACCTCCATGGTCTTCACCATCCTTATCGGCTCACAACTTTTGAACCTCGTGGTGATTTCCTTTGGTGGGGAACACTATATTCAACAGTTCCTGCGCAGCTTCGACAATGAGATGACGGTGTTCCTCATTGTGATGCTGGTCCTCTTCATCTTGGGCTTTGTATTGGATTTCCTTGAGATCATTTACATCGTCATTCCGATCGTGGGTCCGGTGATATACGGTGGAACCTTCGACCCGAAATGGGTGACCATCATGATCGCGGTGAACCTGCAGACATCGTTCCTTACACCGCCCTTTGGGTTCGCCCTGTTCTACTTGCGCGGGGTCGCACCCAAAGAGGTCACGACAGGCCACATCTATCGCGGCGTGGCGCCCTTCGTGCTGATCCAGGTGGTTGGGCTTGCGATCCTTTGGTTCTTTCCGCAGATCGTGACCATCGTTCCAGCACTTATTCCATAAGCAACAGGACGCGAGGACCGTTTGAGCCCTCGCGCCCATGGCAGCCTGCCCCGCTGACGCCCTGCCTCTTCCACATTTTCGGCAGGTTTCGCGGTGATAACAGCGCTCAAAGCGTGGAACAAAGGGGCACGTCCAATGAACATGCAGGTTAGCCAAGGGGTTCAGCCGCCGCCGCCGCCCAACCGTATCGAAGAAATGCGGCTGCCCATCGTGATGATGCGCGACATTCTGTTGAAGACGATGTTCCGCAAGAACCTTGATATGGTGTCGGACCTCGCCGAAGCGATCTGTCTTCCTCGAGCCGTGACACAAGAATTGATCGACCTCGCCCGTTCCCAACTTTTGGTCGAAGCCACCGGGACGCTGAACGCCAATAGTGGCGGGGAGATGGGGTATCAGCTGACGGATGCAGGCAAAGCCCGGTCGCTGGACGCGCTCGCGCAATCGGAATATTTCGGCGCGATGCCTGTGCCACTGCCGGTGTATCACGAACAAATCAAGCGCCAGTCCATCCGCGACATTCAGGTGACCCGCGACCAGCTGACCGGCGCGATGGGGCATCTGGTGCTGCCGGATAGCCTGCTAGACTATCTTGGACCTGCTGT
>JBCBWJ010000106.1:0-7883 GCA_039817165.1 Pseudomonadota bacterium
GATAAACTTGCCCACGGCCGGCACTGACTATCATGTGCCCTTCGGCGGAAGAGGGCAAAGTTCTTATGGGCCGCGAGAACAAGGCATACACGCACGCGAATTCTACACCACGGTCAAGACGGCCTACATCGCTGCCGGGAATCCGACGTGAGCTATCGCATCGACAACCTTCAATATGCCAATTGGTCGGAAACAGTCTTTCGCCAGATGCGCGAAGGTCGCGTCGATGCCGTGCATGCCACGATCTCCTATCACGAGAACTTTCGTGAAACCGTATTGAACATAGAATCCTGGAACCGCTTGTTTGAACGCTTCCCCGATCTGATTTTTCACGGAAAAACCGGCGAAGATGTCCGTCTTGCGAAAGAGACCGGGCGCACGGCGATATTCTTTGGATTTCAAAATCCGTCACCGATTGAAGACGACATCGGGCTGGTAGAGATCGTCCACACGCTCGGCGCGCGGTTCATGCAGTTGAGCTATAACAATCAGTCTTTGCTGGCCACGGGGTGCTACGAGGCCGAAGATCCAGGCATCACCCGGATGGGACGCCAAGTGATCAAGGAAATGAACCGCGTCGGCCTAGTGGTAGACATGAGCCATTCGGCAGACCGCTCAACCATTGAGGCCGCAGACATCTCGGAACGGCCGATCACGATCACCCATGCCAACCTGCATGCTTGGCAACCCGCGCGTCGCAACAAGCGCGATGAGGTAGTGCGCGCCGTCGTTGAAAATGGCGGGATGATGGGCTTTTCGCTATATCCTCACCACTTAAAAGATGGGTCAAATTGCACGGTAGACAGCTTTTGCGAAATGATTGCTATGGCGGCAGATGCGTTTGGTCCAAAGCATTTTGGCATTGGCTCTGACCTGTGCCAGGATCAGCCTGACAGCGTCGTGGAGTGGATGCGCGTGGGACGGTGGACCAAAGAAATAGACTACGGTGAGGGTTCTGCCGCCGCGGCTGGCTTCCCGGCCCAGCCCGCGTGGTTCCGAGACAACCGGGATTTCAACAAGATCGAGAATGGTTTACGCGCCAAAGGTTTTGACGAGACAGAGGTAGAAGGGCTCATGGGCAACAACTGGCTGGATTTCTATGATGCAAACTTCGTGCCGGTTCCATGATTGATCTACGTCCGGTCCCTCCTCGCTCACCCAACGAGGTCATGAAACTTTCTCGCATGGGGTCCTTCCACCAATCTCGCCTGTCCTTCATGCGCCAATTGTTGAGGCGCATGGCAGACGAAACGTGGACGTTCGAAACTCAGGCTTTTGACTTTGATGCGCGGGGCGTGGGCCATGCCATCTACACCGTTCACGGACCGGAGAGGTCTTATTCACTCGTGGCTTTTGCACATGATTTGCCACCCGAGGCCCGTTCTGATCGGGTGATCGCCACAGCCTGGGACGCGACATTTGCGCTTTTTGACGGGATACCGAATGCTGACGATATAGACCGGCTGAAAGCCAATGTGCCATATCAGGAAGAAGGCAGGGTGAGCGGCAAAGAACTGACACTTAGTCGCGCCAACCGGTCAGTGCGGCTTTGGGATCATGTCGTAGAACGCCTCTCACAAGGGCTGCAGCCTGATCCGGACCTTGTGGACAAGGTAGGCTATCTGATGCGAACCACCGCCGTGTACGGCTCCGGCAAATTCGGTGCTGCAGACCGAGAAGCGATTGCGGACCGCCCTGAATGCCAGGCCCCCTTCCAAGTAGAAATGCTGACGGTCTACCTGATCCGAACCTTTGTGATGGATCTCGTGGAACACCTGGCTCGCGCACGCGCACCTGATCACGCAGTTCCTCTGACGCCGCAGATGCGGCGCCGTTTCGGCATCGGCAATTCTACAGGTCTTGGCATGGCCCCATTTTTGGTGACGCACCCTGCCTTGCTCAATGCCTGGATCGCAGCGCGGGAAGAAGCCTTGTCACGCGTGCGCTCGTTGTCGGCCGCTACCACTCAGGAAATCGAGGCATTTCGCCAAGCTCTCGAACGCGCCCGATTGCACGCCTACGGTTGGCATTCTGATCATACCGTTCAACGGCGTAAACTGTCAGAACTGCGCGTTGATATGGATCGGTTGGCAGATCACACGTTGAGAGCCGATCTGATCGGGAAGCAACCTTGGAACAGACTCTTCAATTGGGCCGAGGCGCATTTGAGCGAGGAAGGGCAGGAAATGCTCGTCTCCTTGCTATTGGAACCGTATGGGCCGCTCGTCGACGGGCTGGCCTCTTGCATGGCAACGGACGAGGCACTGACTTGGCGCATCGACGGGGCGATGACCACGGATACACTGCGGATCATTTTGGAGGACGTGTATGACTGGGCCCTCGCACTGAACTGGGACGAGGATACTCAGCAAGCGCGTATCTGGTATGTGTCTGCGAATAAGTTGGAACCTCGACTGGGTCAGCGATTTGAAGAGCCCCTTGAACCGTATGAACAACCCCTATGCCCTGGCAGGGATGCGGCGCGATTGTACCGCGATCTTTCAGTAAGTGATCGCAAGAGAGACGAGCCACTGGCCGCTTTTCTACTGCGTCACCCCGAACACCGGCACATGACGCGCCGCGCCCAGATCGCGGCCCGCCTGCCCTATGCCGAGATACGCGATAACACGATCGACGGTAACATGATGCCGATTGACATGCTGCGTATGAAGCTGAGCTTCTTTGGAGCCTCGGAGTTTGACCCTCGATCAGACCGATGGGTGCGGATCACGATGTTCCAGCACGCGCCATTTCCACATGAGCTTTCGTCTGGCCCGGCCGATGACTGGGCGCTCCCGCCTCTTTATGAGGCCGCGGAGTGACATTTTCTCTGGGCGAGGTTGAAGCGCTCAGCCGCAAGGCGGCCCGCGGTGCAGGCCTAAGCTGGGGCATGGCAGAGGAAGCTGGCAAAACCGTGCGTTCGCTGTGTCATTGGGGCCTGCCAGGCGCCCACGCGCTTGCCAGATACCTAAGCAACACGAAGCATACGTCCGGTCCAACAGACCCAACAGCGCCGGTATGGTCTACGTCCGGGCTGCTATGCCCTTTAATTTGCAACGCCCTCATGAGCGATATGGGTACGGCCACACCCTGCAAACGCATTGAACGGCTAGGGTGGCCTATACTGCTTGTGCCATTTGGCGCGTGCTCGATACGGTTGGCTTGGGGTGAAACAGAAGTGAATTGGGACGGAACTCTGCACATCGCGGGCGATTGCCTGACCCCGTTCGCAGATGTGGTCACCATCACACATGGAACCTTTCCTGTTGGCAGGCCGTGTGTCAAATCCTGGCGCGCAGAGATCACTGAGCAAGACTTTACTACCTTGTCACGCCTTGCTGCCCACACCTACGCGCCTGAAACCGAGGCCAGCAAACGGACCGGCGCGGGTGCAGGCCTCACGGACAAGGATTGACCTCATGCGCAGTGCACTTTTGATCAACGCGATTGAGGTGCATGCCGAAGGAGAACCCGGCCGCGTGATCACCGCGGGGATACCCGATCTGCCTGGCGAAAGCGTTTTTGCGAAAATGCAGTGGATGCAGGGAAATGCCGATCAATTTCGCAAGCTGATTCTGCGGGAACCGCGGGGTTATCCTGGCTTGTGTGCGAACGTTATTGTGCCGCCCTGCGACCCGCGCGCGGATGCAGGCTTCATCATAATGGAGCAAACCGAATACCCGCCCATGTCCGGATCTAACGCGATTTGCGTTGTGACCGTTCTGCTTGAGACTGGCGTTTTGCCAATGCAGGAACCAGTGACCGAGTTAACGCTTGAAACACCAGCAGGCCTTGTAACGGCAAAAGCGCGTTGCGATGGCGGGAAGGTGACAGCGGTCACAGTCCAAAATGTGGCATCTTTTGCCCTCCACCTTGATGCTCCGCTCGAAGCGGACGGGTTGGGAAAGATCACCGTCGATATCGCTTGGGGGGGCATGTTCTACGTGTTGGCCGATGCCGATGCACTTGGCATTGATCTTGCTCCGGAAAACGGCGCCCAGGTGGTGCGCGCGTCGGAACGTATTCTGGCTGCTGCGCGCGAACAATTGCCGGTGGTCCACCCTGAAAACCCAAATATCACCGGCCCAACGATAACTTTCCTCAGCGGTAAACCTGTCGACCTCTCGGCAGATGCCAGATGTGCTGTGACAGTATCCTCAGGCGGCTATGATCCGAACCGGCCTAATGCCATTCCCGGCGCGCTGGACCGCTGTCCCTGTGGCACGGGAACATCTGCAAAAATGGCGGTACTACACGCTCGCGGCCTGCTCAAGCCCGGGGAGAATTACGTGAACGCTGGGCCATTGGGCACCACATTCACAGGTCGCGTCGAAGGTATTGTTCAGGTCGCAGGCTATCCGGCCATTATCCCATCCGTGACCGGTCAGGCCTGGATCTACGGCACCAGTCAATACATGCTTGATCCGTCCGATCCTTTCCCAGAAGGCTACACCATTGGTGACATCTGGGCCTGAAGCGCCATGAGACCCTCGCCCCACCATGCCCAAAAATGGTCGCATTCCGACCCGGCCCACGCCGATTTCCAACGCTAATCAACTTCAAAAGGCGGTCATAGGACAGTCGAGAGGGGCAGAGCATGACAATGCAGGTGAATGTATCACAAGGGCGGTCCGCTATCGGACCAGCACTTTGGCGCAACCGGGCGCTCATCGCGCTTGTAGGGATTCACTTTCTGGCGGTTTATTCGGTTTGCATGCTGTTGGGGCGTGATTTCGGGTCCGGCACGGCGTCCACACTAATCAACCTGTTAAAGTTGCAAGTGCCGCTGTTCCTGATCGTTCTGTTCTTCTGGCGCTTCGGCTGGATGGTGGTGAAAATACGGCCAAAGCGTCCCATAACTTGGTTTCTGAATGATCTTAAGGAAATAGTCTGCGACCGCGACCGAATTTTCTGTGGCAGCATCGCGTTTCTAGCAATGTGTCTCTTTGCCGGATCATTCACAGTCGCCAAGGATCTTATTCCCGTCATCCATCCCTTCGCATGGGACGAGACATTTGCCATCTGGGACCGCGCACTGCATTTCGGACACGACCCGTGGCAATTGATTTGGCCCATCACCGGTACGCCACACATCACCACGGCCATAAATGCCGCTTATCACCTTTGGTTGATGCTGGCTTATTTCCTAATTTTCGTGGCCTGCTTCAACGTTTCCAGACATGACAAGCACCGCACCTATCTGTTGGCCGACGTGACTTGCTGGATAGTGGGTGGCAACATCTTGGCGACGGTTTTTTCCTCGGTGGGGCCGGTGTACTACGAAGCCTTAGGCTACGGTACGGATTTCCAGCCATTGATGGATCAGCTTTACGCGTTCAATGAGATCAGCCCGGTCTGGGCTCTGCCACTGCAAGAGATGCTGATTGACGGTTACATGAATGACGGGGCCGTGAAAGGCATCTCCGCCATGCCCAGCATGCACGTCGCCAGTACCGTCATGATGACGCTTTACGCATACTCGGTCAGCCGAACATGGGGATACATCATGACAGTGTTTGCATCCGTGATCCTTGTGGGATCCGTGCAGCTTGGCTGGCACTATGCCATTGACGGGTACGTCTCCATCGTGTTGGCACTTGGCATTTATTGGCTGGCGCGGCGGGTCGTGCGCATTCTGGCGCGCGGGGATGCGGAATCCTAAAATCCGCATCCGGTTCGATCTATGGTGCGGATTTTTTTTAAGATGGGGTCCGGGCAAGATGGGCGTTCAGAAGCCAAGCGAATTTCTCATGTGTTTGCCCGCGCCCAATGCAGAGATCCTCGGTTAGAAGGTCCCCGTGGTTGCTCGCAATCGCCGCTGTTGCGGCCAAAGTGGCAGCCACCGTGTGTTGCGCGTCGGCAAGCGCAGCTATCATCTCTTCAGCGGTTTCCGTTCCACTAAATTCGTCCACCTTCGAGACCTCTACCATGTCGGCAAGTTTGCCGTTGGCATGACCACCGATGGCCTTGATGCGCTCTGCTAAATCATCTTGAGCAGGAAAGTGATCTTCATAGATCTCTTGAAACAGAGCATGCAGCGGCCCGAACGCCATGCCAGTCACATTCCAGTGGAAATTCTGCGCAAGCATCGTGGTCACTACAGTTTCAGCCACAGATTGGTTCAGCGCTGCGGCAACCTCGGTTTGTGCGTTGGAACTCAGAGTTTTGGCAGTCTGTGTCATTGGCTCACCTTTTTAGATTAATTCTAAGTTTGGATTTGACGTAGCTTTTTTACCGACCAATTTCAATATGCCCATGGCCTCGAAGGCTCTTTTGTGAATGCACTTGCTGACTCAGTAAGTCAGGGTCGCGGCAAGACCCGACAGCAAGAGACCGAAAATCCTACGCTTGGATGGTTCCACGCGGCTCAGGATCAAGAATGCAAAGCTGTCTTCATCCCGTTCCAGCTTTGCCGACAAAGCCGCGATCAACCAACGTTCGTCAAAGCTTGTCCCATACTCGCCCGGACGTAATAGGACCGGATCTTTCCCCATGGCCTGACCCATGACACGCAGAAGCGTATTTATTTTGGCCGCTTCGGCGTGCGTCTCAACCGGATCAAGAACGGCGCAAGCCTCGAAAATATCCAAACGAGCCGAGGCCCGGCAAGTTGTGGCGTAAAACCGGATCTTGTTCAGAACCACTCGCACATCATCTGGCACATCAGGAACCGGCCGATCGCACTCAAAGGGCAGCTTTAGCACAGCGCTCATTATAGTCATCACCGAAACGGCCTGACCCATTCAGACCATAATACGACAGAAATAGTCGGGAATCAGCAAAACGGCTAGCAGAAAAATCCAAATCGTGCCCGTGCCTAACGACTGGACCCATCAAGCGAGGTAACTGCACCGTACAGGTCTGGCCGGCGGTCTCGAAAAACGCCCCAGTTTACACGGTACTTTGCAGCCTCATCCAAGTCGACTGTGGCGGTCAGCACCCCCTCTTCCTTGCGATTTGCCTCCGCCAAGACTTCACCAGTGAACCCTGTAATGAACGAGGTGCCATAAAAATCCATGGATACATTGCCTGCAGCCTCCGATCCCACACGGTTGGACGCTACAAGCGGCATAACATTGGCCGCAGAGTGCCCCTGCATTGTGCGACGCCAATGGCCCGCGCTGTCGAGATCGGGCGCGGCCGGTTCGGTTCCGATTGCGGTCGGGAACAGTAGCACCTCTGCGCCTTTAAGAGCCATCGCGCGAGAGGCTTCCGGAAACCATTGATCCCAACAGATGCCGCATCCGAGTCGCCCAAACTGGGTCTCGACAACCTGAAAGCCTGTGTCACCAGGCGAGAAATAGAATTTCTCTTCATAGCCAGGAAACTGTGGGATGTGGCTTTTGCGGTATGTGGAAAGATGGCTGCCATCGGCGTCGAAAATCGCAAGCGCATTGAACCGCACGGGCCCAGCCTCTTCATAAAAGGACACGGGCAAAACAACACCCAATTCCTTGGCCAACGCCCGGAAATGAGAGATCACGCGGCTGTCACCCAACGGGCGCGCGAGGCGCAGGTGATCGTAGTCCTGCGTAATGCAAAAGTACGGAGTCTCAAATAACTCCTGCAGCAAAATGACCTGTGCACCCGCGTCTGCTGCCTGACGCACCAACCCTTCGGCGCAGGAAAAATTCTCATCAATGTCCCAAGTACAGGCCATCTGTGTCGCGGCAAGGGTTACGGGGCGCATAGCCAGTCCTTTCGGTTGCACCGCCAAACCTTGCCATGAAGACACGTGGCCGACAACACTGCGTGAATGGTGGAAATTAAGCCAATTTCCGCGCTCAAGTTGACGTAGATATTTTCTACGTAACGTAACGCTCATCAAATCCTCCTGCCTTTGCTACGCTTGGGAAAACGCAGTCCAATCAGGAGGAAAGTTC
>JBCBWJ010000107.1:0-7881 GCA_039817165.1 Pseudomonadota bacterium
AAGCCAATGGGCGCGGCGCAGGCGAAGAGGTCGCCGACGCTGAGCGCGTCCAGCTTATGATTGCGCGCGTAAAGCCAGCCAGCGATCGTCACGCCGATGAGGCCGCCGTGAAACGACATGCCGCCGGTCCAGATCGCCGGAATTTCCAGCGGGTTTTGCAGGTAGTAGCCGGGTTGATAGAACACCACGTAGCCCAGCCGCCCGCCCAGAATGACGCCCACGATGATCCAGGTGAGCAGATCCTCGACCTGGCTGACCGTGAGGATGGGTTTGTCGCCCGGCCACAGCTGCGGGCGCTTCATCGTTTCGCGCACGACCCACCAGCCGAGGAAAAACCCCACGATATAGGACAGGGCGTACCAGCGCAGGGCAAATTCGAACCCGAAAAGCGAAATGGTGAAAATCTCAGGCGTGAGATCGGGGAAGGGGATGGCGGCCAACATGGCGTCTCTTTGCGGTGATGGGTCGGGCGAAGTCAAGCTTGCCTCGCGCGGGCGGGATCACCATATAGAAGGCAGAGGCAACGCGTTCGTAACAAAAGGCTCCTGACCCATGCAGACCCGCAACAAAGTGCTCGATGATTTGTCGCAACTGATGACCAACGCCATGGGTGTGGCCCAGGGCGCGCGCGAAGAAGCGGAAACCGCGTTTAAATCCATGGTCGACCGCTGGCTGGCGGAGCGCGATTTCGTCACCCGCGAAGAGTTCGACGCGGTGCGCATGATGGCCCAGAAAGCCCGCGAAGAAAACGCGGCCCTGATGGCGCGCATCGAGGCGCTGGAAAAGCCCAAGAAAAAGTGACTTCACGGGCGCGCCCGTGATTTACATCTCGGCCTCTTTGGCAACACGGGGATGAGTATTTCTGGCAAGATGAAGCCGGGGACGCCCCCCGTTTCACTTTGCCGTAAATACTCAAATTCCGGGTGCCCGGATATGTCGAAACGCGCGGTTTGGGCGTGGGGTTTCGATCAAAAGCGGTCTTTTGCGTCCCTTTTCATGTGAAAACCCCATGATTTTGATGACAGTTCCATGTCATCCACAACTTATTGCGGTTATCCCCAACAAATTGCTTTACAGCGCGAATCCTGTGCCCCACCATATGTAGTATGGATAGAGGGGAGACGCCCCCGTCCTAGAGCAGGCACCTAGCAGTTGAGGCACTGCCAAGCTTCGACGCTACACATCAAAAGAGGTGGCGGCATGGCACTTTCCGAGCAGTATTTCCAAGAAGATATTCATCCCATCGACATGGTCGAACATCTGGCCGAGCATCACGATTGGGATTTTGACCGCATCGCGGATGACCAGATTGCGATGGCCGTGGAAGGCCAGTGGCGGACCTATTCCATCACGCTGGCCTGGTCGGGCTATGACGAGACGCTGCGCATGGTCTGCACCTTCGAGATGGAGCCGCCGGAGCACAAGCTGCCCGCGCTTTACGAGATGCTCAACGAGGTCAATGACCAGTGCTGGGCGGGGTCGTTCACCTATTGGAAAGAGCCCAAGCTGATGGTCTATCGCTACGGGTTGGTGATGCCGGGCACGCAAGGGGTGAGCCCCGAGCAGATCGACACGCTGATCAACGCCGCGGTGCTGAGTGCGGAGCGGTTTTACCCGGCCTTCCAATTGTGTGTCTGGGGGGATCGGACGCCCACGGACGCGATGCAGGTGGCGATTTGTGAAGCCTACGGGCGCGCCTGATCAGGCGTAGGGTGGGGATTATCCCCACCTTTGGCCTTCGGGCTTTCAATAGTCCTGCAAGAGCCGGCCATATCCACTGATCTGATCGGGGAGGCCGGCCTTGCGCAACACGTCCCACATCATGGCTTGGTTGGAACAGATCACAGGTTTGCGAAGCTCGTGTTCCAGCGCGTCGAGCACCTCGATCGTGCGCAGGGCGCCGCAGCTGACAAAAACCGCGTCCGCGTCGGATGTGTCCACGGATTTTGCAAAGGCCGCAATGAAATCTGGCCGGACGCGGATCATGTCGCTGTCTTTTTCCAGTTGCAGCCCCTTGATGGTGGTCACCTCGAAGCCCGCGGCCTGCAGATACGCGGCCTCGCGGGCGTTGATCTCATCGAGATAGGGCGTGGCGACGGCGATGCGGCGCGCCCCCACGGTGCGCAGCGCGGCGATCACGCCGGTGATCAGGGTTGTTGCCTGAGCGCCGGGCGCGCCCTGGGCGAGCTCAGCCATCACGCGGTCTTCTCCGATCACCAGGCTGCCGGAGGTGCAGGCGTAGCAGATCACATCGAGGCTGCCATCGGGCAAGAGGCGGCGCGCGGCGGGGGCAAGCTCAGTTGCGTGGGTCATGAAGGTGTCGACGGTGATGGCGTCAGGCATGTCCGCGCGGGTGAAATGCAGGCCCACGCCGGGCGGGGCCATGGTGAACATGTCGGATTCGATGGTCTGTTCCGTGGCCAAAAGGACAAAGCCGATTTTCGCGCGCGTGTGGCGGCCGCCGTCGAATGCGTCTGTCAGGTCCATGGTCGTCTCTCTTCAATCCCGTTGCAACCGGTCTGCGGCATGCGTACCACATTGCCAGCGCTAAGGCAGGGAGGATGTGCATGAGCATGGAACGGGTGGCCCGCGAGGGGCTTGTGTTGCTCGGATGCGGCAAGATGGGGTCCGCGATGTTGGCGGGGTGGCTGGATCAGGGGCTGCCGCCGGGATCGGTCTGGGTGATTGATCCAAGCCCGTCGGACTGGGTGCGGGGCACGGGCGTTCGGGTGAATGCAGGCCTGCCGGAGCGCCCGGCGATTGTGTTGATTGCCGTCAAGCCGCAGATGATGGGCGAGGCCTTGCCGCAGATTGCCGCGATGGAGGGTGCGGTGTTTTTGTCTGTGGCGGCGGGCACCTCGATGGCGGCGTTTGAGGCGGCGTTTGGGGCAGGTGCTAAGGTGATACGGGCGATGCCCAACACGCCCGCTGCCGTGGGTCAGGGGATCACGGCGATCATCGGCAACGCGCAGGTGACGGGCGATGATCTGGACCTTGCGGAGATGCTGCTCCGCGCTGTGGGGCAGGTGGTGCGGCTGGAGCATGAGGATCAGATGGATGTGGTGACGGGCGTGTCGGGTTCCGGGCCGGCCTATGTGTTTCACATGATCGAGTGTCTGGCGGCGGCCGGAGAGGCGCAAGGCCTGGCCCCGGATCTGGCGATGCAATTGGCCAAGGCCACCGTGGCGGGGGCGGGTGCGCTGGCGGAGGCGGCAGACGAGAGCCCGTCTGCCCTCAGGGTGAATGTGACCAGTCCCAATGGCACGACGCAGGCGGGGTTGGAGGTGTTGATGGATGAGGGGGCCGGGTTGCCGCCCCTGATCAGAGCGACGGTGGCCGCGGCGGCGGACCGGTCAAGGGAGTTGAAGCGTGACGGATGAGATAGATTTTGACGACTTCATGAAGGTCGATATCCGGGTGGGCCGCGTGGTGCGCGCAGAGCCGTTTCCCGAGGCCCGCAAGCCTGCGATCAAGCTGTGGGTGGATTTCGGGCCGGAGATCGGGGAGCGGAAAAGCTCGGCCCAGCTCACCGCGCATTACACGCCTGAGAGCCTTGTGGGGCGGCAGGTGATGGCGGTGGTGAACTTTCCGCCGCGCCAGATCGGGCCTGTGCGGTCGGAGATCTTGGTGCTGGGGGTGTCGGATGCGGAGGGCGGGATTGTGCTGATTGCGCCGGATCAGGAGGTGCCGCTGGGGTCGCGGATGCATTGAGCCGGTTTTGCGCCCACGGCGCGGAATCAAGGCCCTTGGGCCGCCGCGCCTTCGCCTGGCCCCACCCAGGGCCTGGCGAATTTGCAGGTGCAGGCTATTGCTCGGGTGTTCAGCGGGATTGAGGGATAAAGCGTCATTGAATTGAGTGCAGGTCGCCATGCCACGGCCAGTCGAAGGCGCTCTAACTGGTGTGATGGCCGCAGCGTCGTGCTTGACGCGGGGCGCTGAAAGGTATGGTTTATCGGCCACCAAGGAGAGCAGATATGCACATGCCCGCGATCACAGGATCAGGTGTTTTCACGCCTGACGAGATTGTCACCAATGATGAATTGGTGGCCGCATTCAACGCCTATGCGGAGAGGTTCAACGCCGAGCATGCCGACGCGATTGCGGCAGGCGACGTGGCGGCCAAGGCGCCGTCCTCGACCGAGTTCATCATAAGTGCCTCGGGCATTGAGCAGCGCTATGTGATGGATAAATCCGGCGTGCTGGATCCTGAGGTGATGCATCCCGTGTTGCCGCCGCGCGAGGACAGTGAGCCGGGGATCATGGCGGAGATGGCCCTGGATGCGTGCGGCACAGCCTTGGCGCAGGCGGGGCGGGAGGCCAGCGAGGTGGATCTGGTGATCTGTGCGGCCTCCAATCATGAGCGCGCCTACCCCGCGATTGCCATTGAAATTCAGCAGTTGCTGGGTGCGCAGGGCTTTGCGTTCGATATGAATGTCGCCTGTTCATCGGCCACGTTCGGCATTCAGACCGCCGCCGATATGATCCGGTCAGGCTCTGTGCGCTGTGCGATTGTGGTGAGCCCTGAGATCTGTTCGGGGCATCTGGAATGGCGCGACCGGGATTGTCATTTCATTTTCGGCGATGTCTGCACCGCGCTGGTTCTGGAGCGGGCGGAGGACGCGCAGGGCGATCATTTCATCGTGCATTCCACGCGCTGTGCCACGCAGTTTTCCAACAATATCCGCAACAACAACGGGTATCTGCGCCGCACGCGCGAGGGGCACATGGAGGATCGCCGCGACATGCTGTTTGTGCAGGAAGGGCGGAAGGTCTTTAAGGAGGTGCTGCCCATGGTGTCGGCGCATATCGCGGCGCATATGGCCGATGCGGGGCGCACGCAAACGGACCTCAAGCGGCTTTGGTTGCATCAGGCGAACAAGACGATGAATGATTTCATTGGCAAGAAGGTGATGGGCCGGGTGCCGGAGCCTGCGGAGCAACCCAATATTTTGCAGGATTATGCGAACACGTCGTCGGCGGGGTCGATCATTGCGTTCTCGAAATATTCGGATGATTTGGCACCGGGGGATCATGGGCTGATTTGTTCGTTTGGCGCGGGGTATTCGGTGGGGTCTGTTTTGGTGGAGCGGGCGTGAGGGGCTTGTCTTGGCGCGGAATAGAGGCCCTTGGGCCGCCGCGCCTTCGTCAGGCCGTCCCGGGGCCTGGCGAAATGGCAGATGCAGAGCGTCGTTCAAAGATACGGCGGGACATTGCGATAAAGTGCTTTAGAATGCGGCTCGGTCGCCATGCCACGGCCTGACGAAGGCGCTCTTTTGCCCTAGCGGCCCATTGCCTTGCGCCAGGCGCGGCGGCTGAGGCTGACATAGGTTTCATTCCCGCCCACCTGCACCTGATCGCCTGAGGTCATGACATTTCCGTCCGCGTCCTTGCGCACCACCATCGTGGCCTTTTTGCCGGTTTGATCGACCGTGCGGATCTCACGCATCTCATCGGCCCAGGCCAGAAGGGCGGCAGATCCGGGAAAGAGCTCTCCGAGGAAATCGACGCGCAGCCCGTAGCACATTACCGGGACGTCCAGATCATCGACCGCGCAGGCCAATTGCCAGACTTGGTGCTTGGACAGAAATTGCGCCTCATCGACGAACACGCAGGCGACGGGGCCTTGGGCGAGGCGGGTCTCAAGCTTGGCAAAGAGATCTTCGTTGGGCGCAAAGGTATCGGCGTCGCGGCTGATCCCGATGCGCGAGGCGATGCGGGCCTGTCCTGCGCGGTCGTCGATCTGGGAGGTCAGGAGATAGACCTCCATCCCCTGTTCCACGTAGTTATGCGCGGCCTGCAACAGCAGCGTGGATTTGCCCGCGTTCATGGTGGAGTAGTGAAAATAGAGTTTGGCCATGGGCGGGCCATTAGCCGGTTCGGCAGGGTGTTTGCAATCCGTCTGCGGGCGGGTCAGCATGGGCGGCATGACGCATTTTGATGTCCGCACTGAATTTGACCGCCTCACCCATGTGGTGATGGGCCATGGTCGAGGGTATCACCGGAACCCGGGCTTGGTGGAGATTGCCAACGCCACGCATCAAAAGACCCTTGAGGCCCATGGCCACCCCACTGAGGCGCAGATCACCCGCGAGTTTGCCGGGTTCAAAGCGGCGATGGAGGGGTGTGGCGTCACGGTGCATGAGCCGGGCCTGGCGCCAGACAGCGTGCAGGATCAGACCTGTCCGCGCGATATAGGCTTTGTCATCGGCGACACCTTTGTGATCGCCGGGATGCGGGATGCCGGGCGGGTGGAGGAGATCGGCGCGATTGATGCCATTCTGGCGCAGTTCGCCGGGCCCAGTGTGGCGGTGCCCGAGGGGCTGACGCTGGAAGGCGGGGATGTCGTTGTGCACGGGGATGTTGTTTTTGTCGGCGCGGGCAAGCGGAGTGATCCGGAGGCGGCTGCGTTTTTGCGCCAACATTTCCCCCGGCACGGCGTTGTGCCGGTGCCCACCGGGTGGCTGTCTGAAGGGGAGGCGGTGCTGCATCTGGATTGTGTGTTCAATCCGTTGGGTTTGGGCCATGCGCTTATTTATCCTGAGGGCATTCCGGAGGTGCCCCAAGAGATGCAGGCGCTGGACTGGATCGAGGTGACGCTGGAGGAGGCGCGGGCGCTGGCCACGAATGTCCTGTCGGTGGCGCCGGATCGGATCATCGCGCGGGATCATCCAGACTGCGCGCGGGTGAATGCGGCGCTGCGGGATGCGGGGTACCGCGTGGAGGAAGTGACGTTTGACGCTGTGCCCAGCACGGGCGGGTCGTTTCGGTGTGCCACGTTGCCGCTGGCCCGGGTCTGAGCTCTGCGTCTGAGTGTTGCCCATAGACGCGGTTTGACCCCTGCGGTATCACCTCCCGGATTTGCAAAGGAAGACGCGTATGTCCGGCCACGGCCCCCCGATCAAGATGAGCGCCCATGCCTCGGTGGGGTTGACCGGTGAGGCCCATGTGCCCGGCGATAAATCCATTTCGCATCGGTCCCTTATTCTGGGCGCGATGAGCGTGGGGGAGACGCGGGTCACCGGGCTTTTGGAAGGTGAGGACGTGCTGGATACCGCCAAGGCCATGCGTGCCTTCGGGGCCGAGGTGGCGCGGGATGCGGACGGTGTTTGGCACATCCACGGTGTCGGAGTGGGCGGGTTTGCCGAGCCTGACCAGGTGATTGATTGCGGCAATTCGGGCACGGGTGTGCGGCTCATCATGGGGGCGATGGCGACCTGTCCGATCACGGCGACCTTCACCGGGGATGCGAGCCTGAACGGGCGGCCGATGGCGCGGGTGACGGATCCGCTGGCGCTCTTTGGGGCGCGCACGGTGGGCCGCGCGGGCGGGCGGTTGCCGATGACGATTGTGGGGGCCGAGATGCCGGTGCCTGTGCGCTACGACGTGCCGGTGCCGTCGGCGCAGGTGAAATCGGCGGTGTTGCTTGCGGGGCTCAATGCGCCCGGTGAGACAGTGGTGATGGAGCGCGAGGCCACGCGGGATCATTCCGAGCGGATGCTGGCAGGTTTCGGCGCGCAGATTGCGACGGATGTGACCAATGAAGGGCGGATCATCACGCTTGTTGGTCAGCCGGAATTGACGCCGCAGACCATTGTGGTGCCGCGCGACCCCAGTTCGGCGGCCTTTCCCGTTTGTGCGGCGATCATCACCGAAGGCTCGGACGTTTTGGTGCCGGGGATCGGGCTTAATCCGACGCGGTCGGGGCTCTTTACCACGCTGCGCGAGATGGGGGCGGACCTGACCTATGAGAACAGGCGCGAAGAGGGCGGCGAGCCGGTGGCCGATCTGCGCGCGCGGTTTTCGCCCGACCTCAAGGGCATCGTCGTGCCGGCCGAGCGCGCGGCGAGCATGATCGACGAATATCCGATCCTGTCGGTCGCT
>JBCBWJ010000108.1:0-7861 GCA_039817165.1 Pseudomonadota bacterium
CTGGCTGGTCCTGTCGGCTTTCCTCATGTTCTGGTTCTCGCGTACGGCCTTGGGGCGCATGGCGAATGCTGTGCGCGACAATCCAGAACGAGTCGAGTTTCTGGGCTATTCCGCCCGCTGGGTTCGGTTTTACAGCTTCGTGGCGTCCGGTTTCTTCGCCGGTGTTGCCGGGGGTCTGTCCGCGATCAACTACGAGATTATGACCGAGGAGAACCTCAACCTGATGCAATCGGGAACGGTGTTGCTGGTGACCTTCTTGGGGGGTGCCGGATTCTTTGTTGGTCCAATTGTCGGAGCGGTGGTCTTCACCTTGCTGTCGACTGTGCTCAGCCTTCAGACCGAACTTTGGCAGCTTTATGTTGGCGCTCTCTTTGTCGCTACTGTGATGTTCTTTCCCGGCGGCATGGTAGGGTTGCTGATGATGCACGCGCCTTTGGTCCGGGCCGGAAAACTGGGCCATATGTTCGTGCCCTATCTCAAGACACTTCTTCCCGGCGCGATCGCGTTGTTGGGCTTGGCCTGCATTACGGAGATGGTGTTCCATCTGCGAGAGGCCACTCCCGGCGACCATGAGATGACGCTGTTTTGGATCACGTTTGATAGTCATTCGATCGTGCCATGGGCGGTTGTCTTAGGCATCACCGGATTGGCTTTCTGGCAAACACGACGCACCACACCTGAGCTGCGTGACGCATGGGCATCTGCCAACGAAGGAGCAGACGAATGACCGCTGCACTTCATCTAGACGACCTGCGCAAGAGTTTTGGCAAAAGCGAAATCATTCGCGGTATCAACTTGAGCGTTGAGGCTGGGGAGCGACACGCGGTGATCGGCCCGAATGGCGCTGGTAAATCTACGCTGTTTAATCTGATCACTGGCCGGTTTCCTCAAACCAGCGGCACCGTGTCATTGCATGGCCAGGATTTGAAGGGAAAGGCCCCTTTTGAGATCAATCGATTGGGGCTCAGCCGAAGCTTTCAGATCACCAACATCTTCCCGAACATGAGCGTGGCCGAGAACGTCAGGTGTTCCCTACTTTGGTCCCTGGGATACAAGTACAATTTCTGGTCATCCCTCGCCAAAAGCCGCGCCTTGGCTGAAGGCACCGATCATATCCTTGAAGAGATCAACCTGACGGCGCGATCCGGCGTGCAAGCAGGCCTGCTAAGCTATGCCGAACAGCGTGCACTCGAGATCGGTCTGACCATGGCGGGTGGGGCCGATGTCATCATGCTGGATGAGCCCACTGCGGGTATGAGCCATTCTGAGACGGAATACATCGTCGAACTCATCCGCCGCATCAGCGAAGGCAAAACCCTGATGATGGTAGAACATGACATGGGCGTGGTGTTTGGCTTGGCGGACCGCATTTCCGTTCTTGTCTATGGCGAGATTATCGCGACCGGCACGCCAGAAGAGGTTCGCGGCGATCCCCGCGTGCAAGAAGCCTATCTTGGGGCGGCACTGGAGGAAGAGCACTGATGTTAAACGTCTCAAACTTGCACGCCTACTACGGCAAATCGCATATTCTGCAGGGCGTGGATTTCTCTATAGCGCAGGGTGAGATTGTCGCTCTGCTGGGCCGTAATGGTGTCGGGCGATCGACCTTTTGCAAGGCGGTTATGGGTGAAGTGCCGCCGGTTGGATCGATCCAGTTTAAAGGTCAGGAAATAGCGGGTCGAAAGGCGTTTGAAATCGCAAACATTGGGATCGGATACGTACCTGAAAACCGGAATATCTTCCCCGGTCTCACTACGCGACAGAACCTGACATTGGGTCTCAAGCCCGGACAAAAAGACGGTTCTGGTCGGTGGACAATCCAGGACATGTTTGACCAGTTCGAAAACCTGGAGCGCCGCGCGGATGTTGAGGCGACGGTGCTATCGGGCGGCGAACAACAGATGCTGACGATGTGTCGGACCCTGATGGGCGATCCGGAATTCATCATGATCGATGAACCGACAGAAGGGTTGTCGCTGCAAATGGTGCAGCGGGTGGCGGGTCTATTGAAGGAAATCGCGCGTCGCGGCGTGTCGATCCTGTTGGTCGAACAGAAGCTGTCGATCGCGCTGGATGTCGCGGACCGCGTGTGTGTCATGGGCCATGGGCAGATTGTGTTCGAGGGCACCCCTACAGAGCTGAAATCGCGCAGCGATGTACGCAGCGAGTGGCTCGAAGTGTGACCGGTATAGCAGATGTCGGTTCGGAAAATGGCCGTACGAAATCCGAAGCCATCGCGAGAGTGAATACATGACTGAAACCCAGCCAATTGTGGATGTAACGATAGACGAAAGTCGACGTATCGGTCTCTTGAGCTTTCGTTTCCTCCAGCGAACGCGCTGTCTGGGTCAAGTGGTGTCCCGCAGTCTATTTCTGCCTGCCTTGAAGACCTTGACGCGGATGGCAACGTTGAAGCTGTTGGCATCTATGGCCTTGGGCGCGTTTTCTCGGCTGGTGCAGATATCAATGACTTCAACAGGGATCACAGGGCTAACACCGGGCCCCTTCGCGACTTGTTTGCAACCCTGGACGGGATGAGCAAACCAACAGTCGTTGCCATGCATGGTGTCGCCTTTGGGGCGGGTCTGGAGACGGCGCTCGCCGCACATTTCCGGATCGCGCAAGAGGCAACGCGCATTGGGCTGCCAGAGGTGACCCTTGGGCTCTTGCCCGGGGGCGGCGGCACGCAACGTCTTCCGCGTCTGGTCGGGATGCCGACGGCCATCGATCTGATCACCAAGGGCAAGACAATCGATGCGCAGACAGCCTTGCAGATCGGATTGATTGACGAAGTGTTCGAAGGAGACCCAGAGATAGCTGTTGCCAACTATGCCGCGCAGCTTGTCGAGTCGCAAACCAGTCCAAGGCGCGCGCGCGACATGCGTTTGGAGTCGTTCGATCCCGCCATTTTTGAACACGCGGCGAAAGGCCTGAGCGCCGCATCTCATCAAAACCCTGGACCGGTCGCGGCACTGGGGTGTCTGAGCCGAGCCGCCGAGCTTCCATTCCAAGAGGCGCTTGCCGCGGAGTACGAAGATTTTGATGGTCTCGTGGAGCATCCGCTGTCTCAAGGGCTACGGCATGCGTTCCTGAGTGAAAGACTGGCGTCAAAAGTTCGTGGTCTGGACAAGACGGTACCCGCCTCTGACGTGTCCGAGGTGGCCATTGTCGGCGCCGGTACGATGGGGGTCGGCATCGCCTTGGCGTGCGTGCAGGCGGGCTTGCAAACCTGCCTAATTGACCAAAGCGAGATCGCGATTGCGCGTGCCAGGGACACCATCGCCAATCACTTTGCGAACCGCGTCAAACGCGGAAAGCTGTCCCTAGCTTCTGCCCAGAAGCAACAGGAGAATCTAACATTTGGCGACAGCTATGACCTGCTTTCCAATGCGGATCTGATTATCGAAGCCGTGTTCGAAGATCTCGCGGTAAAACAGCAGGTTTTCACGTCTGTCGAAGACCACGCAAACGCCGAAGCTATTCTGGCGTCGAATACGTCGACGCTGGACTTGAACCAGATCGCAGGTTTCACGAAACGCCCCAACCGCGTGGTCGGGATGCATTTTTTCAGCCCTGCCAATGTGATGCGTCTGCTGGAGATTGTACGGGGTGATCAGACGTCGGATCGCGTTCTCAAAACGGCTATGAGCTTTGCCAAAACCATTCGGAAAGTCGGTGTGGTTGTCGGCGTCTGCGATGGGTTTGTCGGCAACCGGATAATGGAGGAATACCTTCGGCAGTGCTATTTCCTGCTCGAAGAAGGCGCGTTGCCGCATGATCTCGATCATGCGCTCGAGTCCTGGGGTTGGGCCATGGGAGCCTGCAAAGTCATGGATCTGGCTGGCCAAGATATCGGCTGGGCCATCCGCAAGCGTCGCGCTGTTGAACAACCCGACCGTCCGTATTCGAAAATCCCGGACATACTTTGTGAACATGGGCGGTTTGGGCGAAAGACGGGCAAGGGATATTACTTATATCCGACCGGCACACGGGACATATTAACAGATTCCACGGTCGATCTGATGATTGTCGAACACTCGGATGAAATCGGGTTGAATCGTAGATCTGTCACGCCGGAGGAAATCGTCGAACGCACGCTTTTGGCGATGATCAACGAAGGCGCGAAAATCCTTGAAGAGGAGATCGCCGCGCGCCCGTCGGATATCGATGCCATTTACCTCAACGGATACGGATTTGGTCGCAGCCGAGGCGGTCCGATGTTTCAGGCCGATCTTATGGGCATCGATCAGGTGCTTGAGCGTCTGACGCATTTTGCGGCAGGGCGACAGGGCTGGGCTTTTGAACCTGCACCCATACTGGCCCGCATGAAAGATCAGGAGATTTCTTTTTCCGATCTCAACCAAGGCCTGAAACTGGACGCCATCACATGACACATCAAACCGACTTGCAGACCCTTTTCGATCTCAAGGGCCAGGTGGCAATCGTGACCGGAGGCTCTCGCGGCCTTGGTTTGCAGATCGCAGAGGCGCTAAGCGAATATGGTGCCTCGCTAGTTCTGGTCGCCAGGAAGAGCGACGAGTTATTGAAGGCTGTTGAAAATCTCGCCGATGCTGGCGTCCGCGCGGAAGGGATTACTGCGGATCTGTCGGATCCGGACTCTGCCCGGAACATTGTAACGTTCGCGCTTCAAAAGTTTGGCCGTGTCGACATTCTTGTCAACAACGCGGGCGCAACCTGGGGCGCGCCGACCGAAGAGCATTCCCTGGAAGGATGGAACAAGGTTATCGCGACCAACCTGACAGGGCCGTTTCTTTTGACCCAGGAGGTCGGGCGGCAGGCGATGATACCGGCCAACTCAGGAAGCGTTTTAAACATCGCGTCCGTTGAAGGCCTGCAAGGCCACCACCCGGACATGGTGGGGACTTTGTCCTACAACGCCACCAAAGGCGCGATGGTGAATTTCACCCGCGCCTTGGCCGCTGAATGGGGCAAGTTCGGCATCCGGGTCAACGCGCTGGCACCCGGCTACTTCCCCTCAAAGATGACGGAGAAGACGTTGGGTGCGCACGAAGCCCGGCTGGTTCAGAACACCCCTTTGGGCAAGCTGGGAAATGCCCAAGACCTGAAAGGCCCTGCCTTGTTGCTCGCCTCCAGGGCCGGCGGTCACATGTCGGGGCAAGTCCTGGTCGTGGATGGCGGCGCAATCGTTATTTGAAGGTGCTTGGACATGGATTTCATCTCGCGCGAAGACCTTTCATTCCTTCTGCATGACTGGCTGCGTGTCGGCAATCTGACGGATCGGCCGCACTTCAGCGAACACAGCCGAGAGACTTTTGATCAGATCCTCGATTTGTCCGCAGATTTTGCCCGAGATGTGTTCGCCCCGCATTTCAAGGCCGCCGATATCAACGAACCCCAATTCGTCGACGGGCAGATTGTGATCGTGCCCGAAGTGGGGCAGGCGCTTGAAGACTATGCCGAGGCAGGGTTTTTCGCCAGCGCGTTTCCCGAAGCGTTAGGTGGCACAGGATTGCCGATGGTCGTGTCTGCGGCATCCTTCGCCCATTTCTGTGCCGCAAACATCGCCACATCTGGGTATCCCATGCTGACCGCAGCGAATGCGCGTTTGCTGGTCGAACATGGTAGCCCATCGCAGATCGATGCCTGGGCCTTGCCGCAAATCGCGGGTCAGTACTTTGGGACAATGTGCCTTTCAGAACCGCAGGCGGGATCGTCGCTGGCGGATGTCCGGACACAAGCCCAACCGGATGGCGAAGACGATTTTGGTCACCGCTACCGGTTGCGTGGCAACAAGATGTGGATATCGGGCGGTGATCACGACATGAGCGAGAACATCGTCCATCTGGTCTTGGCCAAGGCGCCCGGTGATGACGGTGTGCAGATAGGCGGCACCAAAGGGATCTCTTTGTTTTTGGTTCCAAAATTCCTTCCCGATGGCACGCGAAATGATGTCGCGGTCGCGGGTCTCAACCACAAAATGGGCTACCGCGGCACGGTCAATTGCCTTTTGAACTTTGGGGAAGAGGATGGCGCGATTGGATGGCGTGTCGGAGATATCGGTGACGGTCTGGCCATCATGTTTCAAATGATGAATGAGGCGCGGATCATGGTGGGTTTGGGTGCTGCAGCGCTTGCCTATCGCGGTTTCACGCAATCCCTGGACTATGCGCGAGAGCGCCCGCAAGGCAGGCTCCCAGTCGATCGCGGCAATCCGTCATCCCGACAAAGACCGATCATCGAGCACGCGGATGTAAAACGCATGCTGATGTCCCAAAAGGCGATTGCTGAAGGGGCGATGGCACTGGTGCTGTTTTCCGCCAAGCTGGCGGATGAGGAAAAGACGGCGGATAGTCAGGAAAAGCGCGCTGAAGCGTCAGCTCTGCTAGGTCTCCTGACACCGATCACCAAAAGCTGGCCGTCGGAGTTCGGCCTGATTGCCAACGACCATGCCATCCAGATACATGGCGGGTACGGATACACCCGCGAATACGATGTGGAACAAATCTACCGCGATAACCGCCTGAACCCCATCCACGAAGGCACCAATGGAATTCAGGGACTGGACTTCCTCGGGCGGAAAATCCTGGGGGACGACGGGGCCGCATTTGCCCTTTTGCGATCTAGAATAGAGGCTACCATTGCCGTCGCCGATCGTGATCCAAATCTGTCCCAGATGGCGCTGGAGTTGTGTGACTACATGGCCGAGGGCGGTCGCACATTGGACAAGCTTCAGCAAAGCAAGAGCGACCCGGCAGTTTTGGATAATGCCTCATATGTCTTGTCGGCCTTTGGGCATCTGGTTGTGGCTTGGCTCTGGCTTGAACAGGCGATCACTGCGTCAACGCTCGACGATGGGCGGCGAGAGATGCGGGAGGCCAAATTGGCAACCTGTAGGTTCTTTTTTGAATGCGAATTGCCCAAGGTCAGCCATTTGTTTTCGCTGTCAGGATCAATGAATCGCGCGGCGTCCGCCGTCCCGCTCAGTGTTTTTGGATAAGGAACTCAGCCATGCAATCCGTTTATCTTGTGAGCGCGATGCGCAGTGCAATTGGCACCTTCGGCGGTGCGCTGAAGGATGTCGCACCGTCGGAATTGGGGGCCAAGGTCGCCAAAGCAGCGGTTGCTTCGGCAGGAATAGATTCGTCCGCCGTTGAGTTTTCCATTTTCGGGCAAGTTATCTCGACCGATGCAAAGGATCCGTATCTCGCGCGGGTTGTCGCGTTGGACAGTGGCCTAAGTCAAGCCACCCCTGCGATCACGGTGAACCGCCTTTGCGGCAGCGGGATGCAGGCCGTTATTCAGGGTGCCAACCTGATCCAGCTCGGTGAGGTGGATGTTGTTCTTGCCGGAGGCGCGGAGTGTATGAGCCGGGCCCCGCATCAGACACAAGATGTTCGATGGGGTCGCAAGATGGGTCAGATCCGTATGTCGGACATGTTGGAAGAAGGGCTGAAGGATCCGTTTCACGCCTATCTGATGGGTGTGACGGCGGAAAATGTCGCGCGGGCTTATCAGGTTGATCGACCGACCCAAGACGCCTTGGCCCTGGAAAGCCATCGCCGGGCATCAAAGGCGATCCGTGAGGGCCGGTTTGCGGAACAGATTGTACCCATAGACGTCGTGTCGCGACGCGCAACCAGAACCTTTGCGGAAGATGAGCACGTCCGGCACGACGCAGAACCAAATGATCTGGAGAAGCTCCGGGCTGTTTTCGACAGCGAGGGAACCGTCACGGCTGGGAACTCTTCGGGGATCAATGATGGTGCCGCGGCGGTTGTTCTTGCGTCAGAAAGAGCGGTTCGAACGCATGGGCGCGCCCGCAGGCCGGACGGGGCTGATTGGCAAGACGGCGGCCGTCCTGGCGGGGGGCCTGCTGATA
>JBCBWJ010000109.1:0-7713 GCA_039817165.1 Pseudomonadota bacterium
CAACGAAAAGGCCGCACTAGCGCGCGCCGCCATGGCTCGTGTCTCGCCCTATTGGGACTGGGTACCACGCGTCGCGCCAGATGAACTTTATCTCTATTTTGCCGGCACCGCGCCTACGCATCATCTTTTCGGTCTGCGTGCCGCGCTAGACCTCATTGACCGCGAAGGGATGGACGGCATTTGGGCCCGACATGACCGGCTTGCGCACGCGATCTGGGCGGCGTGTGAGGTGTGGGGGCAAGGAGGTCCGCTGGCTCTGAACGTCAAAAACCCGGCCCATCGCAGCCGGGCTGTGACCACGGTCCGGTTGCCCGGTGCCGATGCTGCGCGCTTGCGGGCTTGGGTGGATGCCAACACTGGCGTGACCCTTGGCCTTGGCATCGGCATGCAGCGAGAGGGAGATCCCAAGGGCGAGGGCGTGTTCCGCATTGGCCATATGGGCCATGTGAATGCGCATATGGTGCTTGGCGTGTTGGGGGCGATCGAAGCGGGGCTGTCTGCGCTGCGGATCGATCATGGCTCAGGTGGGGTGAGTGCCGCGGCGGAGGTGTTTGCCCGCGCCGATGTGGCATCAACACACCAACCGACCCGCTTGTCAGGTGCGGCGTGACATCCAACGTATCACGCGGTCCAGCGCAAACCCAAGCGCCAAAACGGCGAGCATGCCGTAGGCCACCCAGACCACCATCAAGATCCAGAAGAGGTTAACCGCGCCCATGATCAGGGCGGGCGTGGTGTAGTTGGGCGCTTCTCGCATCATTCCGCGTCTCATGGGCAAAGTGTAATGCAAAATTCCGTGCCGTCTCTTAATTTTTGACCCTGCGTGCCAAATCTCCGGGTCACTTTGGCGTGTCCAGGCGGGCCTGTGCCACTGCTTTGGGCAGCGCGTTGGCGACCGCGTCCATATCGGCTGGCGTGCCACAGCCCACGCGGATGCAGCGATCCTGTGGCACCACGAAAGGCATGCGCACAAAGACGCCTTCTGCCAGCATCCCTGCTAGGACAGAGCGTGCGAAATCGCCGTCACGGCCGCAATCGATGGTCACGAAATTGGTGGCCGATGGCAGGGCGGTAAGGCCGTTTTGGGTGGCGATTTCTGCGAGACGCGCCCGGGACGCGATGACGTGCGCTTGCACATGGCTGAGCCATGCGCCGTCCTGCAATGCGGCCAATGCACCGGCTTGGGCCACACGGTTCACACCGAAATGATTGCGGATCTTGTCAAAGCTTTGGATCAGCTCGGGCGCGCCGATGCCATAACCGATCCGTGCGCCGGCCATGCCGTAGGCCTTTGAAAACGTGCGCAAACGGATCACACGCGGGTCGTCGGGCGCAATCACGGGGGCGGTGCCGTCGAGCGCCAGTTCGACATAGGCCTCATCCAGCGCCAAGAGCGTGCCCTGGGGCATCGCCTCTAGGGCGGCCTCGATCGCGCGGCCGGGCACCCAGCTGCCCATCGGATTGTCGGGATTGGCGAAATAGATCAGTTTCGCACCCACCTCGCGCGCGGTGTCGATGAGGGCGGGCAGGTCCTCGTGATCGCCATTGTAGTCAACCTTGTGCAGCGTCCCGCCAAAGCCCGCCACATGGTAGTTGAAGGTGGGATAGGCCCCGTTTGAGGTGACGACCGCGTCGCCCGGGCCAATGAACAACCGCACCAGATTGCCCAGGATCCCGTCAATGCCTTCGCCCACGAGGATCGAGGCCACGGGCACGTCGTGATGTGCGGCCAGAGCGTGGCGGAGATCATGACAGGACGGATCGCCATATTGCCAGATGTCCGCGCTTGCCTCCTGCATGGCCTTGATCGCGAGGGGCGAGGGGCCAAACCCGTTTTCATTGGCGCCGAGACGCGCGGCAAAGGGCGTGCCGCGGGCGCGTTCCTGCTCTTCGGGGCCCACGAAAGGCACGGTGGCGGGCAGGGATTGGACCAGAGAGGTGAGGCGGGACTGAGACATGTCCGCCAGATAAAACGAGCCACGCCCCGCGTGCAAGCGCGATGCCGCAACGTCGGGCTGGTCATCGCGGGGCCGCTGCGGTTTCCTGAACCCACAGACAAAAGGAGAAATGCCCATGTCCCGCGTTGAGACCCGCATCGAAGATCACGTGGCCCATGTCACCCTCACCCGCGCGGGCAAGCACAACGCCGTCGACACCGCGATGATGGAGGCCGTGGTGGGCGCAGGCCATGCGCTGATGGAGGCGGATGTGCGCGCGGTGGTGCTCTCTGGCGAGGGGCCGAGCTTTTGTGCGGGCCTCGATGTGATGAGCTTTGCCAGCTTGGCCGCGAACGACCCCGAAGAGATGCTGATGCCGCGCACCCATGGCAGCGCCAATCTGTTTCAGGAGTTTGCGCTGGTGTGGCGCAAATTGCCCATGCCGGTGATTGCCGCCCTTCATGGCGCGGCGTATGGCGCGGGGTTTCAGCTTGCCCTTGGGGCGGACATTCGGGTGGCCAGCCCGGACACCAAACTGTCGGTGATGGAGATGAAATGGGGGCTTATTCCCGATATGGGGGGGATGGTGCTCTTGCCGAAACTCACCCGGTCGGACGTGATGCGGCGATTGATTTACACCGCCTCGCCGATTTTGGCCGATCAGGCGGAACGCTGGGGGCTGGTGACGGAATTGGCAGAGGACCCGCTGGTGGTGGCCCGGGCTTTGGCCGCTGACATTGCAAGCAAAAGCCCCTCTGCGATACGGGCGGCCAAGCGGATCATTTCCGTGGCGGAGGCGGGTCTGAATGATGATGCGTTGCTCTTGGAGGAAAGTCGTGAGCAGGCCGCTCTGATTGGAAAACCGCATCAGATGGAGGTTGTGGCGGCCAATATGGGCCGGGGTGCGCCGAAATTTGATTGAAACCGCGCGCTCGCCGCTCCCTTACGGGCGCGTCTCGCGGGGAGGGCGTCAGCTCTGTGATCGGATAAGGTTCGGCACCGGCACGCCCTTTTTTGCGCAGCGTTTGGCATAGAGCGCGGGCCAGGCCGGAAACTTGCCCAAGTGGTGTTGTTGCGCGATCAGCATCTCCACGAATGCCGCGCGGTGTTTGTCTTGTTTGAGGCCTTTGAACAGGCTTTTCTGCGCCTTGGTCATCGAGCACGCAATGCAATGGCCATGCCGTTTGTATTTGCAGACATCCACACAGGGGCTGGGGAGCTTTTTGGTCATGCGCAACCTTGCCAAATGAAACCGCGCGACCCTCGCCGCGTGGGTCATCTTACCTCAGTCGAGGTCAGCGGGAAGGGGGGTCCTGCCGCCCCCGCTGGGTCATTTTGTCAAGATCAGTTTGCCCGCGCGCGTGATGCGCAGCGTATACACCATCTCGGACAGCTGGATCTGGGCCAGATCGCCCCCTTGCGTCAGGTCCTGCGCGTTATAGAGCGGCAGGGGGTCCACCGGTCTGTGCTCCACTGTTTTGGCCAGGTTTATATGCATGTTCGGTCTCCGTTTGCCGCCCGCGTTCCTGCTTTGAACCTGAGTGAAATTATCAGAAATGTCAACCTGAGTTTTTTTGTCAGAAATAGGCGCGCCCGTTTTGCGTGAAAACCCTTGTCTCCAGCATGTCTTACATGGTCCTGTCGCCCCAATATCCCAGTCAGTCCGAGGCGCGCATGCGGCTTTTTATTGCCACGCTGTCCACTGAGACCAACACATTCAGCACGATGCCCACTGGCCTTTCGGGCTTTGAGGCGTATTGCTTCCGACCCGGCACCGCCACGCAGGAGTCTCCTAATCTGATGACAGAAGCGCTGCATGTCTGGCGCGCGCGGGCGGAAGATTTAGGCTGGGAGGTGGTCGAAAGCCTCACCGCCATCGCCGAACCCGCCGGGCGCACAGTGGCCGCCTGCTATGCCGGGCTCAAAGACCATCTCATGGCCGATCTGCGCGCGGCAGGCCCCGTTGACATGGTGCTTTTGCAACTGCATGGCGCGATGGTGGCCGAGGGCGAAGAGGACTGCGAAGGCGATATCGCTGCCGCCGTCCGGGCGGCGTGTCCACAGGCCACGCTGGGCATGGCGCTTGATCTGCACGCGCATCTGACCCCGCGGATGATGGTGGCCTGCGATCTCATTGTCGCGTTCAAGGAATACCCCCATGACGACGCAACGCCGCGCGCAGAAGAGCTGTTTGATCTGGCCCGACGCACCCATGCCGCAGAGATCCGCCCCACCATGGCCGCCTATGACTGCCGTATGGTCCATCTATACCTCACCAAGTCCGAACCGATGCGCAGCTTTGTCGACCGTCTCAGCGCGCTGGAAACCGGCACGACCCTGTCCATATCCCTGATCCACGGCTTTCCGTGGGGGGATGTCGCGGATGTGGGCGCGCAGATGCTGGTGATCACGGATGGCGATCCCGCCCTCGCTCAGACCACGGCGCAGGCATTGGGACAGGATTTCTTTGCCCTGCGCCATGAGGTCACCGGCCACTATGCCGATCTCGACCACGCGCTCACGCGGGCCAGTGCGGCGACCACCGGCCCGGTGGTTCTGGCCGAGATGGGCGACAATTCCGGCGGGGGCGCGCCCGGTGATGCCACGCCGATGTTGCGCGCGCTTCTGGACCGGGGTTGCGCACATGTGGCCACCGGCATCTACTGGGATCCGATGGCCGTGCGCCAGTGTCAGGATGTGGGCGAGGGGGCCGAGATCACGCTGCGCCTGGGCGGAAAAACCAGCCCGATGTCAGGCGATCCGGTGGACCTCACCGCGCGCGTCATGAAGATCACCTCTGGTCTGGGCCAGCATCTGGGCACCGGGCTGGAGCCACTGGGCACGCTCGTCTGGCTGCGTCATGGGGCGGATTTTGACATCCTGATCAATGACTTGCGCACGCAGGTCTACCACCCGGAAGCGTTTGAACAGATGGGGATAGAGCTGGCCATCAAAGCCATCGTCACTGTCAAATCCCTCTTCCATTTCTACGGTCCGTTCTCCGAGATCGCGGCAGAGGTGATCCAGGTCGCAACTCCCGGCGGCACCTGCCCGGACTTCGAAACCCTCGCGCTGACGCACCGCCAAACACCCTATTGGCCGCGGGTGGAGGACCCCCATGCAGGCTGACCTTTTGATCCGGGGGGCAGATGTGCTCGATGGCACGGGCGGGGCGGCCTACCGCGCGGACATTGCGATTGCGGGCGATGAAATCCTCCGTGTGGGCAACCTGCCGGATCTCACGGCGCGGGAGACGCTACAGGCCACGGGGCTTTGCGTCGCCCCGGGCTTTATTGACGTGCACACCCATGATGATTGGGCGGTGATCGAAGACCCGGGTCTGGCCTGCAAGATCACCCAAGGCGTGACCACGGTCGTGGCTGGCAATTGTGGTATCTCGGCGGCCCCCTTTGCGGCGCGTGACGGCCTGCCCGCGCCGTTCGCAATTGTGCCCAGACTGAACGGCCTCAGCGCCCCCACGGTGACGGAGTATGCCCGCCGCGTGGCGGATGCCGCACCGGCCGTCAATGTGCGCCTGCTGGTGGGTCATTCGACCCTGCGCGCAGGCGTGATGGAGGATCTGGACCGCGCCGCCACCCCGGCTGAAATCGAGACCATGGCGACCCGCCTCGATTGTGCCTTGCGCGAAGGGGCGATGGGGCTGTCCTCGGGGCTTGACTACCCGGCCGCCTCGGCCGCGCCGATGGAGGAAATGGTCACCCTCGCGCGCGTCCTCGCCCGGCACAAGGACGCGCTCTACACCACCCATATCCGTGACGAGGCCGACGGCGTGATCGCCGCTGTGCGCGAGGCGCTCAGCACCGCCACCCAGGCGGAGGTTCCGCTGCTGCTCTCGCATCACAAATGCGCCGGTGCTCGGAATTTCGGCAAGAGCATCAAGACCTTGGCGATGATTGACGCCGCGAGGCAAGACCAGGATGTTGCGTTCGATGTCTATCCCTACACGGCGTCCTCCAGCGCGCTCTTGCCGCATTTTGCGCAAGCCGCGCCGGAGGTGCTGGTGATCTGGTCCACGCCAGAGCCCGATTGTGCCGGTCAAATGCTTGACGATATTGCGGCTGAATGGGGCGTCAGCCGGGCTGCGGCGATCGCTCGTTTGGCGCCGGCGGGGGCGGTTTATTTTGATATGGACGAGGGTGATCTGGACCGGATTCTGGCGCATCCGGCGTCGATGATCGGGTCGGACGGGATCCCCGGAACGCCCAAACCGCACCCGCGTCTTTGGGGCACGTTTCCGCGTGTGCTGGGCCACTATGTGCGCGACCGCGCGCTGCTGACGCTGCCTCAGGCGGTCCATAAAATGACCGGGCTGAGTGCAGCGCGCTTTGGGCTGTCGGACCGGGGTCTGATCAAGCCGGGGATGAAGGCGGACCTGACGCTTTTTGACCCGGCCACGGTGATCGACCGCGCCGATTTTGACCGCTCCGAACGCGCCAGCGACGGGATCATCCACGTGTTGGTGGCCGGTCAGATGGCCCTGACACATGGCCGGAAAACAGACCAACGCGCGGGCCGCTTCCTGCACCGCAAAGGAGACTGACATGACCCGAACCGTCTGGCTCAACGGGGCCTTTATGCCGGAGGACGAGGCCAAGCTGCCGATCTTTGACCGTGGTCTTCTCTTTGCCGATGCGGTCTACGAAGGCTTGGGCGTGCTCGATGGTCAGATCATTGATTTTGCCCATCACATGACCCGCCTGCGCCGCTCTTTGTCGGAGCTTGAGATGGCCGCGCCGATGTCCGACGTAGATCTTGAAACGGCCCTTATGCAGTTGATATCGCGCAATAATGTGACCGAAGGATTTCTCTATCTTCATATCACTCGGGGGGCGCATGATCGCGATTACCTCTATCCGGACGGGCTCCGCCCCAATGTCTTTGCCTTCACGCAAGAGACCCATGACGGCCCCACGCTCCGCCTGGCCAGCGCGCCCGATATCCGCTGGGCGCGCCGGGATATCAAGACCACAAACCTGCTGGGGCAGGTCATGGCCAAAGAGATCGCGCGCAAGGCGGGCGCGGATGAGGCGCTGATGGTGGGGCCCGATGGCTACGTCACCGAATGCGGGGCGATGTCGTTTTTCATGATCAAGTCCGGCGCGCTTTATGCAAGGCCTTTGGCGGGTGAACTGCTGCCCGGCATCACGCGCCAGACCATGCTCCGCGTCGCCGGTGATCTGGGCCTTTCGATCATCCAAGAGCGCTACAGGCTGGAGGACACGTTCACCGCGGAGGAGGCCTTCGCGACGGGTGCGTCGAGCTATGTTCAACCGGTCACCGAGATTGATGGCCACGCCATTGCGGACGGCCAGCCCGGCCCCGTCACGCAGGCCCTGCGCGCCGCCTATCTCACCGCGATCCGCGCTGATTTCGCCGCCCGCGCCGGGTGATCCGGACCGCCATTTTACCGTGTCTGTATCACGTCTGTATTACGTCGGTATTGCGTCGGTATCATTCTGGTCGAAGAGAGGCGCGCGGTGGAGGTTTGGCGATGACAGCGCGGGCAATACGTGTCAGAAAATGGAATAGCTTTTCTGAATACCGGCACGGCCACCGATGACCACCGAGACCACCACAAGCCTGACCTCGTCCCATTGGGGCATCGGCGTGGTGCGTACAAAAGGGGGGCGGATCGCCTCGGTCGATGCGCATCCCAGTGACCCTGACCCCTCCGCGCTCAACGGCAATATGGCGGGCGCGCTCTGTGATCAAACCCGCATCCTGCGCCCGGCCGTGCGCGCGGGCTGGCTCAAGG
>JBCBWJ010000010.1:0-16461 GCA_039817165.1 Pseudomonadota bacterium
CCGTTCTCCGCGCCCCTGTCCGGCGCTGAGCTCGTTTTTCCCGGGTCAAAGCTTGATGGGGTTTCCCTCTTTGATCTTCTCAATGAAACCGAGACAAGGTCGGCTTGGGGTGTTCCAACGATCTGGGCAGGCTTGCTGCAGGAGATCGCAGATCGGGACGCGCTTCCGCAAGGGTTTGATCATGTCGTCAGCGGAGGGGCAGCCGCACCCGCAAACATGATAACGTCCTTTGAGGGGCGCGGGGTCGACGTGTGCCATTCCTGGGGCATGACCGAAATGAGCCCGATTGGCAGCCATGGCCAGACTTTTGCGCCGCTTGCCGATCTGTCGATCGAAGAAAAGCTGAAATTCAAAACCACGCAAGGGCGCCGGATGTTCGGTGTTGATATGAAAATCGTCGATGAAAATGGACAGGCCCTGCCGCATGACGGGACGTCCATCGGAGAGCTTTTTGTGCGCGGGAATTCGATTGTCTCGGGGTACTTTAAGAATGAGGAGGCCTCTGCCAAGGCCTTGGATTCCGATGGGTGGTTCGCGACAGGAGATATGGCGACCATCGATCCAAGTGGCTTCATGGCCATAGCAGACCGGGCCAAAGACCTGATCAAAACCGGGGGAGAGTGGATCAGTTCTATCGATCTTGAAAATTGTGCCATGTCGCACCCCGGCGTCGCAACATGCGCCGTTGTTGGGGCCTATCACCCGAAATGGGATGAGCGCCCGCTTTTGATCGTTGTGACCGCGGAAGGTGCGGCCCCCGACCGCCAAAGCATCATCGATCACTTGGCGGCTGTTTTTGCCAAATGGCAACTGCCTGATGACGTGATCTTTGTGGACGACCTTCCAATGACGGCCACGGGCAAAGTGTCCAAACTCGACCTGCGAACATCGTACAAATACCATCTGCATGAACCGGCGTCTGTGTGACGTAGGCTATGGAAATCAGACCACGCAAAATGCTGGATTTCGACACGGACCGGTTGGGTCGCATTGCAACCTGGATGCAGTCCCATGCGGACTCACGGCAACTTCCGGGCGCCTCAATCGCAATCACGCGCGGGGCGGACCTTGTCTACACGCATTGCTGTGGACAGCGGTCTGTGGAAACGGGTGCTCCGTTTGAGTTGGACACAGTTGTGCGGATATTTTCGATGACCAAGCCGATCACGTCGGTCGCGTTGATGACACTTGTGGAACGCGGTTTGATTCATCTCGACGCGCCGGTGTCCGATGTGCTGCCTGAGTTTTCAAACATGCAGGCCTTGATCTCTGGCGCGCACCATATTGATCAAACAGAACCCTGCCCAGCACCGACGCTGCACCAGCTTCTGACCCATACCGCGGGGATGAGTTATCCCTTCAACGCCGGACCGCTTCCCAGGGCGATGGAAGATGCGCAGCTCCTGTTCAAGCCAGATCAAGGACGGCTGGCGGACATGGTGACAACGCTTTCAGCTCTTCCGCTTGCCTTCCAGCCGGGAACGCGATGGGAGTATTCCGTCGCGACTGATGTCTTGGGGCGCGTTGTCGAAGTTGTCATTGGGAAAACGTTGGGGGAGGTTTTTCAAGAAGACATCTTCGGCCCTCTTGGGATGGGCCAGACAGGCTTTGCAATCTCGCCGGCCGGCCAAAGCAAACTTGCGTCACTCTATACGCCGCTCGAGGGCGATATCTTTGCTTTCAACACCGGTGTGCTGGGCCAGAACCCGTTGCGATTGGTCGAAGACGCCAACAACACCGCCTACGCCTCGCCTCAGATGCAGTCCGGTGGCGGAGGATTGCTCAGTACTCTTCATGACTACCTGAGGTTTGCAGATATGCTCAGAAACGGCGGCACAGGGGGCGGGCATCGTATTCTGTCGCCCGGAACGGTTGCGTTCATGATGCAAAATCATCTGTCGGGCGACATTGCTTCGATGGGCCCGTCAAGTTTCGCTGAGCAACCAATGGAGGGAATGGGTTTTGGGCTTGGAGGTGCAGTTGTATTGGACCCCGCTCGGGCGCGATGTATCGGCAGCGTCGGAGATTTCAGCTGGGGCGGAATGGCATCCACGTTCTTCTGGGTCGACCCGACCCTTCGCCTCAGCGTCGTATTCATGACCCAGCTAGCGCCTTCAAATTCCTATCCACTACGCTCTCAGATCAAATCCCTTGTGCACTCCGCTTTGGGATGATGTGATCCAGTTTCCCGGTCGAAGTTTGCAAGGGTCCAGTTGCTGCCTCTGCGCCCAACCTTGTCAATTACTGGAATGCATGGAGCGATATCCATCAAGCAAACGCGGTGTTTTTTGCGAGTCATGCATCTGTCCTGGCTAGGCGTCCTCACACTCAGCATCAGGAACACAGCTAGCTTTGGATGTGTCTTCTAGTTCTTACAGAGTGCCCGATCCAACCCTAAGTTCGATTTTGAAAGGTGATTGAATCCCGCATTCTGGTTATCCGAACATCTGTGCTGCAGCGAATGCCCGCAAAGAGCCGATTCTGTGGAAAAACAATGTGTTGCAAGCGCAGAAAGTGGCGATCTGAACAGAGCGCGCGCGCCGTTCTAATCAGGCTTTGCGCGTTTGCTGCGGCGCAGGAAAGATCTTAGCTAGTTTGCGGAGGTTCTGGGCGGTGGCGGCGAGTAGGAATTCATCATTTGCACCGCAGGGGCCGCGCAATCGGAGCCGTCCTAGTCCAAGAATGCGTTTGAGGTGGGCGAAGAGCATCTCGACCTTCTTTCTCAGCTTCATTGAGATGTCGTACTGCTTGGTCTTGGCGATGTCGCGGGCGACCTGACGGGCATCTTCATGTTCTTCACGGGTAATCTTGCGCGCATCTGCTTTAGGACAACACTTCATCTTCGAGGGACAGGCTTGGCATGTGTGTTTCAGCGCCTGGTATTTGGCAACGCCCTTGCCTGTGGGTTTCCGGTTCGGATCAGAATAGTTCCGGCGGAACTGCTTGAGTGCCTCACCTTCCGGGCAGATGTATTGGTTGTTTTCGGGGTCCCTTTCAAAGTCGGTGCGGGACCACGTGCCGTCTGTTCGACCTGCTTTGTCGAGCACTGGAATGTGGGGTTTGATGTCGCGATCAACTAACCACCCCAACATCGGCCCTGATCCATAGGCACTGTCCGCAATCAAACTCTCAGGATCAATATCATGGAGATCTTTGATCCGATCCAACATGGTGCGCACAGAGCCAACCTCGGCCTGCCGGATTGATCTGGTGCCTTCGACATCCACGATGACGCTGTGGTCGGTATCGATCAGGTAATTGGTGGAATAGCTAAAGAATGCGGGGCCTTTGCGGGCCGCTGTCCATTGGCTTGCGGGATCAGAATGAGACGTGAACTTGGGCTGAACTTCTGAAGCAGCCCCGAAGGCCGTATCGTCCAAGACGTTGAGATATTCCTTCACCGCGCGCGGCGCATCAGCCGGATCAATAGCGTTGTAGTCCCAGTCTTCCTTAGGCGTAGAGTTTTGTTTGTTCGCGTCGGCCTCAATCAAACTGGCATCTGCCGCAAGGCGCTGGCCACTCACCAAACCATCCGCGATGCACCGCGCAACGGTCTTCTCGAACAGATGCCGCAACAGTTTGCTTTCCCGAAAGCGCCCGTGTCGGTTCTTGGAGAATGTCGAATGGTTGGGCACTTCATCAGACAGATCGAGACGGCAAAACCAACGATAGGCGAGGTTCAAATGCACCTCTTCACAAAGGCGGCGTTCCGAGCGAATGCCAAAGCAATAGCCAACCAACAGCATTCTGATCAGCAGCTCAGGGGCGACGGAGGGGCGACCTGTATGACTGTAAAAGTCGGCTAGATATTGGCGGGTGTCTTCTAGATCGACGAACCGATCAATCGACCGCAGCAGGTGATCTTGCGGCACATGATCGTCCAGCGAGAACTCATAGAACAGCGCGGCTTGCGCTTCCTGCTTTGGCCCCATCATCGCTCAATCTCCCATTCGGTATGGAAATTGAATCAGCAGATCATGCTTCGATCAAGGAAGAGTCTTTCGACAGAATTAGCCCTCTATAACGGAATTGCAACCCCGCAGGTTGCGACGCGTTCCTTTCCTTCAAGTAGATCGTAGAGCGTCAAGCGCTGGGCGTTTTCAGAGGTGGAAACCTGGTTGCAAAACTATCCAGCTTAAACGCTTGGCTTCGTCGCAGGTCAAGCCGCCGCACAATATGGAAACTAAAGCTGCGTCGCGCGAGAAGGGGCGTTTGGGAGACACGCTGGTTTGGTTTCTTGTGATCGAATTGCACGATGTTTGTCGTTCCATGAGCGTCGTGCGATATCGGCCCTGGCAGGGGCCGGGCTGCGCTCTGGGGTTGCCGTTGTTTCTCGGGGCGCTTCAACCAACTAAGCGCGCCCTCAGCTGCCCAGGGATCTGATCTGCCGCACAATCCAGTCCTCACTTACCGGGTAAGTTGGTGACAGCGCATCTTTAATCTCTTTCACATTTGCACCGTCGGCTTGCATGTAGGCAACAATTCTCCGTGCCTCCTCGCGATGCACTTCAACCCCGTTTGGGAGCGTGACTTCGGCGCCCCCAAGATAACGGCACAGAGCATGAGTGTTCGTGATGCCGATTTCTCGCAGGAGCCAGTATGCGCCTTTTGAGGTCGGATTTTTCGGAATGAAGACCTGGGCTCGCGTCGGTCGATCGCTGTTCTCGTATTTCACGGCGGATAGCTCCAGGGCTCCACGCCAAAAGCGTAGTGTTGCAAAGTCGCCGATTTCGCGACGCAGCTCGTGGAGGATACTTTCGGGATTGATGAGGTTGAAAATCACGTCTATCGGCAAAATTCCCGACTGACCGGCGGCGTGGAGGCCTCTCTCGGTACTAAGGTCCGGATCTTCTGGAAACTCCGCCTCGTACTCTTGTGGCCTCGCCCATTCGGGAAGGTCCCTATAACCACTTTCTTTGAGTTTCTGAGCCCTGGCATACTGCGGAGGATACCTGCTTCCCGGTCTCATTTTTTTTTAAGCCGAACTCCTGGGCCTTCGCCATTTTCCTCTAGGAAGATAACGTCGGCATCCTTTAGGGCTTGCACCAGCTTTTGCCCAGTTTCTTGAAGACCTCCAAGTGGGCCGCGTTCGCGCTCAAGGCGCTTGATGGTGGGAAGGCTGACCCCTGACTTTTCCGCATGATCCTTTTGTGACCACCCTAGCAGTGCTCTAGCCGCTTTTAACTGCTCGACTGATACTTTTGGTATTGACATAAGCGACCTATCTGGTGTGATACCGAAAGTATTAACACAAGATGTGGAGACTGCAATGAGTGTCGCGATTTCTTCTTTTGGGCCGGCTCAGTTTAAGTTGTTCCAGACCTATATGCGATCGAGATCTGTCTCGACTATGCCGTGGTAATCGTTGCAGAAGCGAGGTCGGCAAAATGAGCCAGGATCCCGCACAAAAGGATCTCGAACTCATCCGTTTGGGCGTGAGGATAACTCTCACTATAGCTCAGCCAATATTGCGCCTGGGGCTGAATGTGAATTGGATTTCGCGGCTCAGTGCGTGGACTGCAGGGGAGCCAGTTTTCCGAAGCTCACCATGTTTCCGTGTAATGGGGGAACCGCCAGAGGAATGATCAGGAATTATCCGGCAGGTTGATGCAGGAAAACAGGCAAAGGGCTCGAAATGAACCAGAAAACACCTTTTTGCGGCACCTCTCTTCTTACCTCAGAGGATGTCGCGGCACGTCTTCAAATCTCGATACGCCAGATTCATAATCTGGTCAGTGCCGGGGACTTTCCTCCTCCAATGAAGGTGGGCCGTTTGAATCGTTGGCGGGCGCTTGATGTCGAAAACTACGTCGAGCAGTTGGCGCTCGCTACGGACGCAACCCCAGTTGGCGCCACCGTTTAGAAATGGTCGTGTTTGAACCAATATGTGTGGGCGCGACAAAGGCGGCGAAGCTGCTGGACATAAAGCCGAGCGAATTTCGTGATCTGGTGCGTGCCGGTGTTCTTCCTCCGCCGCGGCCTCTGGGCAATTTCGAGCGCTGGGATGTCGAGCAGCTCAAGGCCATAGCCGGCGGTAAGGGCGGCGATGATGCGGGGCAGATCGATTGGTGAGAAAGCCTTACACTTGGCAGCATGCGAGTGGGCGATGGTATTTCCGGCGCCTGCAAGACGGAAAGCCGATATACCTTAGGATAAATGCCGAGCCTGGTACTGCTGAATTTGATCGGATCTATTGGGAGATACGCTCGGGAAAGCGCGCTGAGGCAAAACGTTCCTGGGCGACCCTGATCGAGCATTTCCGAAATGGAGACAAATGGGCGGGTTTCTCCACAAGATACCGGCGTGATCTGGAACCGGTATTCGAGTACTTGATAGAAAAGATCGGTAGGCAGGATGTCGCTCGTCTCGCCCAACCCGACATCTACGACGCGATGGAAAATAACCGTCATCGCGTCAGATTTGCAAACTACATTCCGACGGCCATATCGATGCTGTCGAAGCTAGCGATTCGCAAACGCTGGCGAGCCGATAATCCGGCCGTGGACATTGAAAAGCTTAAGGTCCCTAAAGAACGAAAAAAACCGCACACGCCGTGGCCCGATTGGGCCGTTGAGCGAATGCGCACTGAAGGCAGTGATGCGGCACGTCTGATTTTCGAGATTGGGGTAGGGAGCGTACAGCGTCCCGGAGATTGGGTTGGTTTCACGTGGGGTGACTACGACGGTAGGTGCCTCAAGTTGCGCCAGAACAAGACCGACGTCCCGCTCGATCTTCCTTGTACTGAGTGGCTAAAAGCAACGCTCGACGCCGAGAAAGCGCGCTTGGGCGTGTCCCCCCATCCTTCACGACACATCCTTGCCAAAACGGATGGCAGCCCGATGGGGTACCACGACATGGCCCGGATCATGCTTGCGGAACGTAAGCGCCTGGGCCTAATCGCGTTTGATCAGCACGCACTGCGATACCGTGGGGTCATGGAGCTGGCCACGGCCGGATGCGATGACGACGAGATCGCGAGCTTCAGTGGCCACACCACAAAATCGATGATTATCAAATACGCCGGCGAGGCTCGGCAGAAAATGAGAGCCCGGCAAGCCGCATCCAAGCGGCGGTGAACAAACAGAGACCAAAAACGAAACCTGATACCTGAGGTGATACCCCATGAAAAAGCAGATTTGTAACCCATTGAAAAATTTGGAGGCGAGTACCGGAATCGAACCGGTGTACACGGATTTGCAATCCGCTGCGTCACCACTCCGCCAACTCGCCGCCGTGAGACTTGCTCCGCTTACCGGATCGGTTTCACCGGCGCAAGGGGCCGACGTCTTTGGCCTTGATGGCACCCTTTTGGCAAGCCTGCTCCTGTTCACAGGTCGTTGTGCGAAAAATCACGTGAGAGGCCTTTTTCTCGCTCGTCGTTTCATGCCACATTGTGTTTATCTATAGCTGATGAGCATTACGATGATTATCCATGTGGCGTTTACGCAATCATGATAAGCAACCGATAGTGAATAGCCGCCGCATGGCAAACGCGCACCCACCGTGCCGACCTTGCCAACAAAAGACACCCGCACAGAATGTGCAACAGGAGAGCAGGATGACACATCTCTGTAAATCAGGCCTCGCGAAGGCCCCGCTCTGGTTCAAACGCGGTGCGATGGTTATGGGGGCCGCTCTGATGCTCGGCACCGCCGCGCTGCCGCGGTCGGTCTTGGCAGAAACTCTGGCGCAGACGCTTTCGGATGCTTATGAACATTCCGGCCTGTTGGATCAGAACCGCGCGTTGCTTCGGGCCGCGGATGAAAACGTGGCACAAGCCGTGTCGCAACTGCGCCCCATCATCAACTGGAGCGCGGACATAACCCGCTCGTTCGGGACGGTGCGCACCAGCAATCGCACGCTGGGCATCGCGGACACAGACATCAATTTCGGCATTTCGCTGGATCTTCTGCTCTATGATTTCGGGCGCACCCGCCTGCAAATCGACGCGGCCAAGCAAACCGTTCTGGCCACGCGCCAGGGGTTGCGCAGCATAGAACAACTGGTCCTGCTGCGCGCCGTCGCGGCCTACATGAACGTGCGCCGAAATGGCGAGCTGGTTTCCGTCAGGCAAAACAACCTGCGCCTCTTGCGTGAGGAATTGCGCGCCGCCAAGGACCGATTTGAAGTGGGCGAGGTGACCCGCACTGACGTGGCCTTGGCAGAAGCCGCGCTGGCCTCCGCACAGGCCGGGCTGGCCGTTGCACAAGGGGATCTGACCCAGGCGATTGAGGAATTTCGTGCCGCTGTGGGCCGCAAACCCGGAAATTTGCAACCGCCCGGCGCATTGCCGCGGCTCTCTGGTGATATCGATGGGGCAAAATCCATCGCGGTGCGCAAACATCCCGACATCATTCAGGCCCGGCTCGAAGTGGCCTCTGCCGAGCTGACCGTGGCGGCCGCAGAGGCCGCTATGAAACCCACGCTCAACTTCAACAGCCGCGTTGGAACCAACGATGAGATCGGACCCAGTGACAACAGCCGCACAGGCAGTTTTGGTCTGACCCTCAGTGGTCCCATTTATCAGGGTGGCCTGCTGAGTTCAGCGGTACGACAAGCCATGGCACAGCGGGATGCCCTGCGTGGTGCCCAACACGAAGTGCGCCATCAGGTTGTCCAGGACGTGGGCAACGCCTACGCCATTCTGCTCGCCGCTCAGGCCAGCCGACAAGCCGGGCTTGAACAGGTGCGTGCGGCCCGCGTGGCCTTCCGTGGTCTGCGTGAAGAAGCGCAGCTTGGCGCGCGAACCACGCTTGACGTGCTCGACGCCGAACAGGATTTGCTCGACGCCCAGGCCACCGCCATTTCGGCTGAGGCGGATCTCTATATTGCGGCCTACACGGTTCTCGAAACCATAGGGGAGCTGACAGCAGAGGATCTGCGGCTCAGGGTGCAGATCTATGACCCCGAAGGCTACTATAATCTTGTCAAGGACGCGCCCGTGCCCACCAGCCCACAAGGGCAAAAGCTCGACCGCGTGCTCAAGGCATTGGGGCGGGACTGACAGCAGGCGGTGCGTGGCGCCCCGTAAATCCGTTTAGAAGTTTCTCTAACCCGTTGTGCGAAGCCTGCACGGTGTTTATGATGAAGATGGGCAAGAGCGGTGGATGAGTGATGAGCGATCCCGTAACAAATGTGGAGATTGAGGACGTTCTGTCCTCCATTCGCCGGCTGGTGTCAGCGGAAACCAATGCAGATGGATCCGTAGGAGACCGCGCAGATAAATCCCAAGACGCCACCGCCGAAGATACCGCCCCGGTCAAGCATCCCGAGCCCAAACTGGTCCTGACCCCTGCTCAAAGGGTCAACGACACTGTTGCACCAGAGCCTGAAACAGAAGCCGCTTCCGAACCAGAGGCCGATAGCGGGAACCACGACTCGGATCAGACCGAGCTCGAACCCGACCCCGAAACGCAAACGGTCGAACCCGTAGATGAAACCTCCGAAGACGACCTGCTCGACAAGGTCGGCGAAGAGATCAACGCGACGGCCGCGTCCGAGGACATGGCCGAGGTGCAAGAGACCCTGACCGACGCCGCTGAGGATGACACACCCGCGTCGCAAGACGACCAAGACCTGTCCTTTGATGACATGTCAGATCCGGATGTGCCCGAATTCCTGCGCCGTCCGATCACCCAGATGAACCCGCCTGAAGACGCCGAGATTGTCGAAGAAGAGCCAGCGCCCGCGACCGAGACGCTCACCGCCAAGCTCGAAACGCTCGAAGACGCCGTCGCGGATCAAGCCGAAGACTGGGAACCCGATGGCGGCGATCCCGAAAACCTGTCAGTCGATACGATCGAACCCTTGCCTTGGACCGAGATCGAGGCTGAAACAGCCGAGATGCCCGAAGACACGGCCAACGAGGATCCGTATTCAGAGGCGGAAACCGCAAGCGCGACCCCGCCCTGGTTCGGGCAGGACGCCGTGCTCGACGAAGAGGCTCTGCGCGACATGGTGGGCGAGATTGTCCGTCAGGAACTGCAAGGCGCCCTGGGCGAACGCATCACGCGTAATGTCCGCAAATTGGTGCGCCGAGAAATCCACCGTGCGCTGATGTCCCAAGGCCTCGACTGACACGCCACCCGCGAGGCGCGCCCGAAGGAAGCGACGAGCGCGCCGCTCAGCGCGGCGGCCCGTCAGGGCCGACAAGCGGTTTGAGCGCCAAATCCAGCACAGCATCCAAATCCAAATGCGCCTCCACATGCGCGGCCAATGCCTCCAGCGTGGTCTCTACACTGTCGTCAAACGCAAGGCTTGACCCGCCTCCCAGCCGCTCAAGATAGGCGCCTCGAAACCCGTCCGCGCTGAATATCCCGTGCAGGTAGCAGCCCCGCACGCGGCCTCCATGGCTCATCGCGCCGGTCGTGTCACCATCCACCTCCAACCACGCATTGGCGCAATCAGGCCCATCTGTCTCGCCTAGATGGATCTCATAGCCCTGCACCTGCGCGCCGCTTTCCAGATCGCGGGCCTGCGTCAGCGCCAGCCGCTTTTGCGGCTTCATCACTGTGGTGATGTCCAGATGCCCCAGCCCTTGGACCGTGCCCGGCACGCCCTCGATGCCGTCGGGATCTGCAATTTCGCGGCCCAACATCTGATACCCCCCGCAGAGGCCCATCACATGCCCGCCCCTGCGAATATGCGCGGCCAGATCAATGTCCCACCCCTGCGCGCGAAAATGCGCCAGATCCGGGATCGTGGCCTTGCTGCCGGGCAGCAGCACAAGGTCAGCATCGCCCGGCAGCGGCCGCCCGGCTTCAATGATCTCCACACTCACATCCGGTTCACTGGACAGCGGATCAAGATCGTCAAAATTGGCAATCCGCCCCAACTTGGGCACCACGACCTTGAGCGCCCCATCGCGGTGACTGCGCAGATCCATGATGTCCTCCGCAGGCAAACGCCACGCGTGATCAAACCAGGGCAGTACCCCCAGCGAGGTCCAGCCCGTGCGCTCCACGATTTCCCGCAAGCCCTCGTCAAAGAGGCTCACATCGCCGCGAAACTTGTTGATCGCAAACCCTTTGATCAGCGCGCCGTCGCTGGCCGGCAAAATCGCCTGTGTGCCCACGATCTGTGCGATCACGCCGCCCCTGTCGATGTCCCCCACAAGGACCACAGGCACGCCCGCGGCCTCGGCAAAGCCCATATTGGCGATGTCGCCCGCGCGCAGGTTGATCTCTGCGGGGCTGCCCGCGCCTTCGACAATCACCAGATCCACAGACCCGCTCAGCCGCCCGAAGCTTTCGAGCACCGCGCGCATCAACTGCGGTTTGGCCTTGGCATAGTCCCGCGCCCGCAAAGTGGCAAACCGCTTGCCCTGCACGATCACCTGCGCGCCTGTATCCGTCTCTGGCTTCAAAAGCACCGGGTTCATATCGGTGTGTGGGTCCACCCCCGCCGCCCGCGCCTGCAACGCCTGCGCGCGGCCAATCTCGCCCCCGTCCACCGTCACAGCGGCATTGTTGGACATGTTTTGCGGCTTGAACGGCGCCACTCTGAGCCCGCGTTTTACAAACGCCCGCGCAAGGCCCGCCACGACCATGGACTTGCCCACATTGGAGCCCGCCCCCTGGATCATTATGGTCTTCGCTCTCGGAAGCGTCATATCGTTGCTCTTTCATCCGTGCTAACGTCGAGGCGTACGCCAAGGTAAACCCGCGGGGACCGCTTGAATACGCCAGCCCATGTGATTTTCGCGGCAGCCGCCTTTGCGCGGCCTCATGACCGCCCTCGCACAATCGCCGCTGTGGCTGGTGCTCTGGCCCCCGATCTATCACTATATGTCATGGCGTCCGTCTCGCTTTACGTACTGAACATCAGCCCACAGGTCGTGTTTGATGAACTATACTTTTCAACAGGCTGGCAACAGGTCTTTGCGATCGACAATTCTTTCTTCGTCTGGGGCACGGTTTTCGCCTTTGCATGGTGGTTTACTGCCAAGAACATGATGGTTTTTGCGGCTTCGGCCTTGATGCATCTGGCCCTGGATTTCCCGCTGCATCATGATGACGGGCGCCCGCATTTCTGGCCGGTCAGCGACTGGATCTTCGAGAGCCCTGTCAGCTATTGGGACCGCAGCGCGCACGCAGGCCTGGTAGGACCCATCGAAATGGGCCTGTGCGTGCTCTTCTGCCTGATCCTGATGCGCCGTTTCTACAGCCTGCGCTCTCGGTTGGTGACGGGTGCACTGGGGCTGGTACAGCTTGCTCCGGTCTTTGTCTGGATGTTTGTCTTTGCGTCCGGATGACCTGACGCGGAGCACGGACGCATTTTTAAAAAATGCGCGCCAACGTTAGAGGGCGCGCCTGCGGCGCGCCGACCTTTTTCCAACGGTATCGGGTTTTCTAGGCCGCTTCGGCCTGTGCGGATTGCGCCGCAGCATTCCGGCGCTCGCTCTCTTCGCGAGACAGCGCGACAGAGGTACGAACCCCTTTGCCCACGAAATCCATCAAGCCGGTCACGACCCGCTCGTTGGGATCGATTCCAGCGCAGCTGAGCACCTCACGCCCGTCGCGTGAGCGCGCCCAGCGGGCGATTTGTTCGGGACCATTGCCATATTTCTTGTCGTCAGAGATGGCATCGTCGAGTGCAGCCAGTACGACGGCTGCGAAGAGTTTACGTGCACGGTTGCCTTGTTCGGCGTTGAACGCTGTGCCGTCAACGAAATCTTTCATGTTTCGTCCTTAGTTATTTATTGCTCTTGTGTTTTCAGGCGTGACGAGGGTTATGGCGTGTTTCTTGCGATTCGGCTACCCCGAAAATGCATAGCAGACATGCATTTAATGCATGGCTTTTTGCTTTCGCAGCACGAAATCTCGTTGTCTTGCCCCCTACACCGTCCCCAGATATAGGGACGCTTAACGACTGATCAACCTTTTGCCACGGAAATGCCACAATGCCCAAAATCAACGGAAACGAGATCCGCCCAGGCAACGTGTTGGAGCACAATGACGGCCTTTGGAGCGCGGTCAAAGTCGACCATGTCAAACCCGGCAAAGGCGGCGCCTTCGCACAGGTTGAACTGCGCAACCTGCGCAACGGCTCCAAGCTCAACGAACGCTTTCGCAGCGCCGACAAGGTGGAGCGTGTCCGGCTGGAGCAAAAAGACCAGCAATTCCTGTATGAAAGCGACGGCATGCTGATCTTCATGGATGCCGAGACTTACGACCAGATTGAGCTGTCCGCAGAGCTATTGGGCGAGCGCCGTCCGTTTTTGCAAGATGGCATGACCATTCAGGTTGAGTTCTACGACAACGAGGCGCTGAACGCGTCTTTGCCGCAAAAAGTGATCTGCAAGGTGGTCGAGACGGAGCCCGTGGTCAAAGGCCAAACCGCCGCCAACAGCTTCAAGCCTGCGGTGCTGGACAACGGGGTGAAGGTGATGGTGCCACCTTTCGTAGGTCAGGACGAGGACATCGTGGTCAACACAGAGACGATGGAATACACAGAGCGGGCATGAGCGACACCTAGGCCGCGTGGCCCCGGCCCCAAGTTTTTAGGGTTTAGGCCAGTGCACGCGCGCGGCACTGGCTTTCATGTCTTCGCTCGCGCGAGCAAAGCGCAAATACGCAATGCCCCGCCCGCCCGACTGGGTGTATAACACACCCGCCTCTTTGCCGTTGGCCTCAATGATGTGACCCACTGGCGCGCTCCCGTCCACGTCCACGACCACAAGCCCTTTGCGCAGTTCTGTCTTGTGTTTCATCCTCGCAGTTACTTCCTGACCCACGTAGCAACCTTTCTTGAAATCGACCCCGTTCAAACGCTCAAAGCCCGCCTCGAGAATGTAGGTCTCCTCCGAGAGCTCCACGCCCGATTGCGGGATGCAATGGGCCACGCGGATGGCCTCAAAATCCGTGCCGTCCTCGCCACCACGCGCGCCATAAAGCCGCCAGCCCATATCGGCATGCCGCGGGTCCGCCAGTGCGCCTTCGGGTGCCTCGCCTGTGCCGCAAAACACCTGCAGGGCGCTTTCTTCTATCGTGACATCCGCGCGGAGCCGGTACATCGACAGCCGCCGCATCAGCATCTCGGACAGTTCCGCATCAACATCCAGCAAGATCATGTCGTCGCGCTGATGCAAAAAGAAATCGGCCAAATATTTGCCCTGAGGTGTCAAAAACGCCGTGTAGACAAGCCGGTTGCGCAGCTCCGACACATCATTGGTCACAAGGTTTTGCAGAAAAGAAAGACCATCAGTGCCTGCGATTTCAAATGTTCTGCGCATCTTGCCTCTCCTCTTGCCTGCGTGACTGTAATATAGGGGCGCGCGAACGCAATGAGGACCGCGATGCCAGCGACGCTTTCGATCATCATCCCCACGCTCAATGCCCAGGACGGGCTGGCCCGGTCGTTGCCGGTTCTGGCCGAGGGGCTGACGGCGGGGCTCATCCGCGATCTGGTGATTTCGGATGGGGGGTCAGAAGATGCGACTTTGCGCATTGCCGATGCCGCGGGCGCCAAGATCGTGACCGGGCCAGCATCCCGCGGCGGGCAGTTGCGGCGCGGCGCGGAGGCGGCGGATGGCGCGTGGTTCCTATTTCTGCACGCCGACACAGTGCTGCCTCTCGGATGGACGGACGTGGTGGGCGCACATCTAAGCAGCGATCGTCCCGCCTGGTGCCCGATGCGGTTTGATCACGGCGGGCTGCCAGCGCGCCTCGTGGCGGGGTGGGCCAACCTGCGCGCGCGCGCCTTTGCGCTGCCGTACGGAGATCAGGGCCTGTTGATTTCACGGGATGTTTACACGCGTGCGAGTGGCTTTCCCGACCAGCCGCTGATGGAGGATGTGGCCATGGCGCGTGCGCTGGGGCGTCGCCTCATGCCACTGCCGCTCACCGTCACCACAAGTGCTCAGAAGTACCTGCGCGATGGCTGGATGCGGCGGGGGTGGCGTAACCTCAGCCTGTTGGCGCGGTATCTTTGCGGGGCGGATCCTGAAGAACTCGCCGGGAAATACTGAAGGTGCGTGAGCGGGGGCCAGCCCCACACCCAAGGAGAAGTTCTGGCAAGGTGAAACAGGGAACCTAGAAGATCGGTTTCTTTTTGGCCTCGAAGTCTTTTTGGACCGCCATGAAATCATACTCCGTGGTGACCCAATCTTCGAAAGAGATGGGATCGCGGTTGTTGCGATCCTCGTAGAGGTCGAGGATGTGGTCTAGAACGCCGGTCTTGGTCCATTTGAAATGGATGTATTTCGCGCTGAGCATACGGCGCGCGTTTTGGACCGGCTTGCCTTCGATGACCAGAAGATAGATGGCGGCGGCAAAGCCCGCCCGATCCGCCCCGGATTTGCAATGCATGACAAACGGGCGCTCAATCGAACGGAAGGCCGCGATCAGTTTGAGGATGTCCTCAGTTGGCGCGGCGTGGCGGGCATGAAAGGTAACATTTACGAGGGTAAGGCCCAATGCGCGACAGCTTTCTTCCTCAACCAGGTAATGCGCGGCCCCGCCTGCGCCCCGCAGGTTTAGCACGGATCTGATGCCCATCGCCTTGAGCTTGATGAAGCGCTCGTGGGTGGGCTGATTGGATCGGTAGACACCCTCGGCGACCGGGAAGAAATTGGTCCAGTATTTCCGCAAGACCGCATGGTCGAACCACATGTTGTAGATATGCGCCCGGCGGCGGTTTTCGGGCGTTGACAGGTCGGTGTTGTAGTAGGCACGCATGTTGCGCTCCCAGTCTCCGATCCGCTTGATGAGGCCCATCTTGTGTCTCCGCCCGTGTGATCTGGCCAGTTAAGGTCATGCGCCTGACAGTGCAAGCCTGCACGCTGCGTGCACGGATGCGATTGACGCGGGCGTTGGCAGGCCTATGGTCTGGCGCACCCAAGGATAGGACCCTCTGACATGACCCAAGCTGGTGGCCGCGCCTACAGCGCCATTCCCGGCCCGACCGTGATCCCGGATGAGGTGCTGCAAGCGATGCACCGGGCCGCGCCGAACATTTATTCAGACGACGTCATGACCCTGACAGAAGGGTTGATCCCTGATCTCAAACGCGTGGCGCGCACGGATGGGGATGTGGCGATTTACATCTGCAATGGCCATGGCACATGGGAGGCCGCTCTGGCCAATGTCGTAGCACCTGGTGAGACGGTTCTGGTGCCTGCCACGGGCCTTTTCGGGCATGGTTGGGGGCGGATGGCAACAGCCTTGGGGATTGAGGTGCAAGTGCTCGATTTCGGGCTGGAAACCCCGGCTGATCCGGCTCGCATCGAGGCTGTGCTTAAAGCGGACAAAGAGCGCAAAATCAAAGCTGTTCTGGCCACGCATGTGGATACATCGACCTCGATCCGCAATGATGTGAAAGCCATGGCTGATGCGATTGAGCGTGTTGGTCACCCTGCTTTGCTCTTGGCCGATTGCATTGCGTCTATGGGATGTGACCGGTTCGAGATGGATGCCTGGGGCGCGGATGTGGCCGTCACCGGCTCGCAAAAGGGCCTGATGA
>JBCBWJ010000110.1:0-7700 GCA_039817165.1 Pseudomonadota bacterium
AACACCGTGCACCCGCCCGCGTCGATCACCCGGGCGTCGCCTGCCCTATCGCGGATCTCGGCTGTGGTGCCAATGGCCTCGATCACGCCGCCGGTTATGGCAAGCGCCTCTGCATCAGGCCCCGCCATGGTGATCAGCTTTCCGTTCAGGATGACGATGTCGGGCATGGGCAGTCCAGTCGTTACGTGACGCCGATCAGGCCCCAGACCCGCCGCACCTGTCCAGCACTTTTTGCACCTTTTGTGACAGTGCTCTGACGCCATGGTGTCTTGCGAAAGCTCCCGCAATGCGCCATCTCGGTGCGAAGACCAAAGGAGAGGACGACCCGATGCGCGCAGCTGATGTTGTGGCCAGAAGGCTTTATGAAGCGGGGTGCCGTTGGGCGTTCGGCATGCCGGGCGGTGAGGTGCTGACCCTCATGGACGCGTTGGAGGAGGCGGGGATCACCTTTGTGTTGTGCAAGCACGAAAATGCCGCTGGCTTCATGGCAGAAGGCACGTATCATCGCACAGGTGCGCCCGGGATCTTGGTGGCGACGGTGGGTCCGGGTGCTCTCAATGGGATCAATGTGGTTGAAAACGCCCGTCAGGACCGAGTGCCGCTGATTGTCCTCACGGGCTGTGTGGATGCTCACAAAGCAGAGACCTACACCCATCAGGTGCTTGATCAGCCCCAGGTCTTTCGCCCGATCACGAAGGCCACGTTCACACTGGATGCCAGAGCTGCGGGTGTGATGGCAGACAAGGCTGTGACCATCGCAATGGAAGGCCGCCCGGGGCCGGTGCATATGGATGTGCCTATTTCTGTGGCAGATGCAGAGGCGGTGGAGACAGGCGTGCTGCGCAAACCCGCCCTGCCCGTGGCCCCGACCTGTGAGGCGCTGGTCGCCGCCCGCACAGCGCTCGGAGCGGCCAAGCGCCCGGTGATCGTGGCAGGCGTTGACGCCGTGACGCAAGGCGCCGAAGAGGTCGTGTGCCGCGCGGCTGATCTCGGTGTCCCGGTGATCACCACCTACAAGGCCAAAGGTCTCGTGCCTGAAAGCCATCCGCAGGTTTTGGGCGGGGCGGGTCTTTCGCCCAAGGCCGACAAGGTGCTGCTGCCCTTCTTGCGTGAAGCGGATGTGATCTTGTGTATCGGCTATGACCCCATTGAGATGCGCGACGGCTGGGCCGACCCTTGGGACCCGCACGCACAAACCGTGATCGACATCATGGCGGAACCCAACCACCATTACATGCACCATGCCACCTACAACATTGTCGGCGATTGCGCTGCATCGGTGACGGCCTTGCTGCCTGACGGGTTCGGCCCGCTCTGGCAGGATGGACAAATGGACAAAGCGCGCGATGCGCTCGCGCAGGCCTTTGCGCCCACAGATGATTGGGGTCCCGTTCAGGCCATCGCCACCTGCCGCGCGGTGCTGCCGGCAAACACTCTTGCCACTGCAGACAGCGGCGCGCATCGCATTCTTCTGTCGCAGATGTGGCAATGCGAATTTCCCCGCGCTCTCACGCAATCCTCTGCGCTCTGCACAATGGGATGCGCCGTGCCGCTGGCCATGGGCGCGCAGGTCGTTGAACCGGACCGCACGGTTGTGTCCTTTTCCGGCGACGCGGGGTTCTTGATGGTTGCGGGCGAACTGGCCACTGCGGCCGAACAGAACCTCAGAACGATTTTCGTGGTGTTCGTCGATGCCTCGCTCGCGCTCATTGAGCTAAAGCAACGCCAGCGGCAGATGAAAAACCGAGGTGTGGATTTCGGGCGTGTGGATTTCGCGGCCATTGCCGGGGCTTTTGGCGGACAAGGGCATAAGGCGCGTTCCAAGGGTGAATTGGAAAGCGCGCTCCGTGCGGCCATGGCCGCTGACACGTTCAGCATCATCGCCGTTGAGATAGATAGAAAGGCCTATGATGGCGCCTTCTGACACCAAAGGCGCCCTTGACGGGCTGCTGATCCTCGATCTGTCGCGCATTCTAGCGGGACCCACGGCAACGCAGCTTCTGGGTGATATGGGCGCCACCGTGATCAAGATTGAAAATCCCAAGACGGGTGGTGATGACACGCGCGCATGGGGCCCGCCCTATGCGGACACACCTGATGGCGACAGCGATCTGAGCGCCTACTTCATGTCGTCGAACCGCAACAAGTTTTCTGTCGCGGCGGACCTTTCGACCGAGGAAGGCCAAACGCTTGTCCGTCAGATCGCGGCAAAGGCCGATGTGGTGATTGAAAACTACAAACCCGGCGGGTTGGAAAAATACGGGCTTGATCACGGCACGCTCTGTGCGGCGCATCCGGCACTTGTCTATTGCTCCATTTCCGGCTTCGGCCAGACAGGGCCAAACCGTGACCGGCCCGGCTATGATCTCATGGCGCAAGGCTATGGTGGGATCATGTCTCTGACCGGAGAGCCTGAGGGCACACCCATGAAGGTTGGGGTGGGCATCGCGGATGTGATGTGCGGGATGTATGCCACCGTCGGCATCCTCGCCGCCCTGCGCCACCGCGATCAAACCGGTGAGGGCCAGCATATCGACCTTGCGCTCGTGGATGCGCAGATGGCATGGCTGATCAATGAGGGCATGAACTATCTCACCTCCGGAAAGGTGCCGGAACGCCGCGGAAACGCTCATCCCAACATCGTGCCCTATGACGTCTTTGCCGGCAGCGACGGTCATATCATTCTGGCCGTGGGCAATGACGGGCAGTTCAAACGCATGGCTGTGGCCTTTGACCGCGCGGATCTGGCGGAGGATGAACGATTTCAGACCAATCCCCTGCGGATCGCCAACCGGGATGCGCTGACGGTTGAGATCGCGCAGACCTTCGCGCGTTTCACAACGGCAGAGCTCATGGAAAAGTTGAGAGCAGCGGGCGTGCCCTTTGGTCCGATCAACACCGTAGAAGAGGCGCTTACCTCCGATCAGGTGGTCGCCCGGGACACGGTCATGCCCATGCCGCACCCAGAGACATCTGCCGGTGAGGTTTCATTGCTCGGGAATCCGCTCAAATTTTCGGCGACGCCGGTGACATTCCGCCGACCGCCGCCGCGCTTTGGTCAAGACACGCAGACCGTTCGTGAAATGCTTGATATTGTCGGAAAATCTGACGATCTGGACGCGTGATATCACGAAAACTTTTATCCAAAGTCACGATCGTGTGCGCTAGCAAAGGCGTGATGTGAGTTTGCGGGCCAAAGCCACTACGTGGTCGTATAAGGTGCCCGTTGGAAAGGATCATACATGCACACAGACATTTGTAACTGCCAGGTCAGCTTGACTGACGGGGCAGCTGTGGCCGAATGGAACGGTATGATCCTCGGGTTCTTGTCGCACTCCAAAACAGTGCCCGGGTACCTCAAGCGCCTGATCGAGCTCAGCCCCGATTACGCCATGGCCTACGCCGCAAAGGGGCTCTTTGCGATGATGATGGGCAAAAAAGAGCTGATCGCCTCCGCGCAAGAGGCCCATCAAACCGCGCAAGCCGCTCTTGCCCGAGGTGGCGCGACCAAGCGCGAACAAAGCTGGTGTGCTGCGTTGGAATGCTGGGTGCAGGGCCGCCCTCTGCAGGCCGTTCAGTGCATTGAAGCGGCCATGCGCGACAATCCCGCCGACACGATGAGCATGAAGGTCTCGCATGCGATCCGGTTCATGATGGGCGACAACCACGGTCTGCGCCGCTCGGTTGAACGGGTGATGGATGCCCATGGCGAGGATCATGCCTTGCGCGGCTATGCACTGGGGTGCCTGTCTTTCGCACAAGAAGAGACCGGTGACTACGAGCTTTCGGAACGCTCTGGCCTTGAGGCGCTGCAGTTTGCGCCGGACGATGCTTGGGGCATGCATTCTGTGGCGCATGTCTATGACATGACGCATCAGACAAAGGCCGGCATTGACCTGATTGAAAACAACACGAGCGCCTGGGGCCACTGCAACAATTTTCGCTACCATGTTTGGTGGCACAAAGCGTTGCTGCTTCTGGATCACGGATCCTATGATCAAGTGCTCGGTCTCTATGACACGCAGATCCGCGAAGAAAAAACCGACGATTATCGGGATTTCTCCAATGCCAGTTCGCTGCTGTTGCGGTTGGAACTTGAGGGTGTCGATGTGGGCGATCGCTGGGCGGAACTGGCCGATTTGGCCGAAAGCCGCAGCGGTGATGGCTGCCTTGTGTTTGCGGATCTTCATTACATGCTGGCATTGGCTGGGGACAATCGTCCGGATGCCGCCGCTCGCCTGACCGCCCGCGTGGCACAAACGGCGTCAGAGGACGGCGATCAGGCTCAAGTCATGAAAGATCCCGGCCTTGCCGCGGCAGAGGGTCTCGCGGCCTTCGGAGAAGGGCAGTACGATGTGGCCTTCGCCAAACTGCGCGCCGCTCAGCCCAAGTTCCAGATTATGGGCGGCAGCCACGCACAGCGTGACGTGTTCGAACGCGTGACGATTGATGCGGGCATCCGCGCGGGCCGACTGGATGAGACGGCCGCCCTAGTTGCGCAGCGCACCAAGCTGCGCAAAGGCGCGGTTGATGCTTTTGCCGAGGCGCGCATGCGCATGATCTCTGACGCCCGTGACTTGAAGGCCGGTGTCGCTGCGGAGTAGACAGCGCGCAGGCCCTATGTTTGGAAGAAAGCAGATAAACCATGTCTGTTGCAGACCCATCAATGACGTCAAAACCGGTCGCACCGGCCGCAGGTTACGCCGTGGGCATCCGCGACCCCAGGCTGGATTTCTTCCGCGGCATTGCCATGTTCATCATTCTGATTGCCCACACGCCGGGCAACTGGCTCACGCTTTGGATCCCCGCGCGGTTCGGTTTTTCGGACGCAACAGAGATCTTCGTTTTCTGCTCGGGCATGGCCTCTGCGATCGCGTTTGGCCGCGTCTTCCGCGAACAGGGTCTGGGCATGGGATCCGCGCGCGTGGGGTTTCGCGTGTGGCAGGTCTATTGGGCCCATGTGGGGCTTTTCATTGCGATTGCAGCCACGATGGTTGTGCTGAATTCAATGTTTCCGGATGGGCGAAACTACGTTAACCAGCTTAATCTGGGTCATTTCTATGACCGCCCGATGGAAAACCTGGTCGGTATTCTGACGCTGACCTACGTGCCCAACTATTTCGACATTCTGCCGATGTACATTATCGTGTTGCTGATGATGCCGGTGATGATCTTCCTCGCGCGCATTCACGTTCTATTGGTCGTGGCCGGCTCTGTGGGCGTTTGGCTTTTGGGCAACTGGGGCGATGTGAACTTCCCGGCAGAACCCTGGTCGGACCGCCAATGGTTCTTCAACCCCCTGGGGTGGCAGCTTGTCTTCTACACGGGCTTTGCGTTCATGTCCGGTTGGGTCCGCCCGCCGCCTGTCGACAAGCGTCTTTTCTGGACGGCGGTGGCCATCGTGCTGGTCATCGTGCCGCTGGCCTATTTCCGTATCTTCCGCGAGTTCGAGGTGCTGGAACAATGGCGCACGGATTGGCGGTTCCTCTTCACCAAGACGGATTTCGGCATTCTGCGCTACATCCATTTCCTGGCTCTTGCCTATATCGCCTGGGTTCTGGTGGGGCCAAAGGGCGACAACATTCAACCGCGCGGCGATGGACCGATCGCGCGCAGCTGGACGGTGATCCTTAAGGTGATCATGAAAGTGGGGCAGCAATCATTGGCCGTTTTCATCGCTTCCATGTATCTCGCCCGGCTTTTGGGCGCGCTCTTTGATCAGGTGGATCGAACGCATTTTTCGATGTTATGGGTCAACTCGCTCGGCTTTGCACTCATCATCGCAGTGGCCTACGGTGCGGGTTGGTTCAAATCCCAGCCCTGGAAGAAACGGCGCAGTTGAGCGGCTTCATCTTGCTTCGAATACTCCCGGCGGAGGCGTGAACGCCGTCACAGTCCCTCATACCAATCGAGCATCATGTCTGCCCACCCCTCTGGCACTATGTGGCCCCCGGGAAAAAGGGCGAACTCAAGAGCCGCGCCATCATCGCACCGCTCCCATTTGCGCCGCCAGAATGGCCCGTTTGTTTCAAAACTGTCGGCTTTGCCGTAAATGCAGCCATTCGTTTCGCGCCAGATCTCCATGGCTTGGAACACATCACCTTGAGAAAACCCTTGAGGATCGCCAATCGCTCCGCCGCGCACGTTGCGCCCTTCGAGCGGCACAGTCCCGTCTCGCCAGCCATGGGTATGCATGAGCCGTACTGGCCCTTCGCACTCCTTTGGGTGTTCGCGCCAGAAACTGCCCCCCAAGGGCGCATAGGCCGAAAAAGCATCCGGGGCGGCGCAGGCGAGGTACGACGTCATCGAACCCCCGATTGAAAACCCTGTCAGGATGACGCGCTCTGGGTCCAGTTCGTGCCGCGCGGCGGCCTCATCGCGCACGGCCTGAAGAAAGCTCACCTCATCTCGTCGCTTGTCGTAGTCGGGGTGAAAGGACCATCCGCTCACGGTGCCACCGGGAAATGGCAGGCCTTGCGGGGCAATCACTGCGTAGCCCCGGTCTAGAAACGGCGCCATAATGCGCTCATTGTCAAGCGCGCTTTTAGGGCTGCCGCCATAGCCATGGATATATAAAATCGCAGGCGGCGGCGTGTCCGTGGGTTCAGGCAAGGCTATGTAATATTCTCCGCCTTCGATGGCGCATGGGGTGCTTTGTGAACAGGCCGCCGCCGGGCCAGCCGCCGCCATGAGCCCGCCAACAACCCCCAGTGAAAACACAGTTTGTCTATGCATTCCACGTCACCACAGGCAAACCCCGTTGCAACCACCCCGGCCCAGCAAATGAGCCAAGCATGCCTTCGGGAATGTCGACAATTGGCGCAATCCCGGCCTCGTCCAGCCGGACGGTCATCCGGCGCGACCGCACGCCACGCGCGCAGATCACAGCGACGGGTTGGCCCTCAAAGGCGCGCACGGCAATCACCGCATCGGTGAAATCGTCCCGGCGCAGGTCAATCGGCACTGCGCCTTCGGGGATGCCGGTGTCCGCCCATTCGTCCGGCCGGCGTATATCGACCAGCAAAACACGTCCTTCGCGCACGGCGGCTAGGACGTCCGGCGGTGTCATCGTCAATTCTGCGGCTGTCGCGCCAAGGGTGGTCACGCCGTAGACTGTGCCAACCCCTATCAATGCCAAGGCCGCGCCGCCGCCGCCCAGCACAGCCCTGCGAGAGATCTTCGCCATCCTTGCGTCCTTTCCTGCGGAATTCTATCACGGTCATGCGCGACATGGGGGGCGGCCCGCAACCTCTTCTTGAGGCTCTCGCGCCACTGTGAACCGATGTGTCAGAGCCGCATTGGCCCGCCAAAATGCGCGCGACACTTGGCGGCGATTGAATTTCGCGCAGGATTTGCTTTAACGGACGCAAAACAGGCGTATCACCCGGAGAACCTCATGTCAGATGCCCGCCGTGTGCTTGTCACCGGAACCGCCGGCTTTATCGGCTTTCATCTGGCGCGTTTGCTGTTGGACGAAGGCTTTCGCGTCCACGGCTTCGACGGGATGACGGACTACTACGACGTCTCGCTCAAAGCGCGCCGCCACCAGATGTTGATGCAAAGTCCGGGCTTTTCAAAAACCGAGGCGATGCTGGAAGACGCAAACGCTTTTGACATGATGGCTGATGACTTCAAACCCGACATGATCGTGCATCTCGCGGCGCAGGCCGGGGTGCGCTATTCGCTGGAGAACCCGCGAG
>JBCBWJ010000111.1:0-7645 GCA_039817165.1 Pseudomonadota bacterium
GCGGCGGTGTTTGGGCCGTGTCGGGTGCGGGGTGGTGCGGCGCGCGCGGAGTAAAGGGCCTTGGCCCGCCGCGCATTCGTCAGGCCGTCCCGGGGCCTGGCGAAATGGTGGGTGCAGACCATCGCTCGGGTGGTCGGCGGGGCTTTAGGATAAAGGGCTGTTGATCGGTGCTTGGGTCGCCATGCCACGGCCTGACAAACGCGCGGCTTTTGGTCAAAGGCAGGTTGCAGACACACCTTGGGCCTGCAGCGGTTCCAGGTAAGGCCCCTGCCCGATCAGCCGCACCTCTTGGCCCAGCCAGTAGACCTTGGCGGCGGCCAGTTCAGCGCCGATGAGATGGCCGGTGATCGCGGCGCCGTCGCCGCTCAGATGGGCAGATCGCAGATGCGCGGCGAGGCGTTCGGGGCGGGTCATGGTGTCGCTCAGCGCGGTCTGGTCGGGATGGTCTGCGCCGCCCAGATCCGCGATCAGCTGCGGGGTCAGAAAGCCCATCATCGAGATCACCTCGCCCGCGCTGACATGGAGCCAGTGGTGCACGCCCGCGCCCGCGATGGTGATCACGCCGTCCCAGTTGGGGCAGTCGTCCACGACCCGGGCCACCTGCGCGCGCAGCTCAGACGGCAGGCGCGCGGGCGGTGTGTCCTGCACCAGATCGCGCAATGCACCGTGTGGGTCATCTGGGCCATCTGGACGGGCTTTGGTGGGCAGGCGGTCGCCTGGCGTCATGGTTTCAACCGCGTTTCAACTGCGGCTCAGCTGCGGCTCAACTGCATAAGCAGACCGGACACGTCGTATCCTGCCTTGGCGGCGCGTTCGGCAATCTCGGCATCGTCCATCGCGCCGTGCTGGGTGATCGCCCAAAGCTGGGTACAGCGCGTGCCCGAGCGGCAATAGGCGAGCATCGGGCGGGGCATGTCCGTCAGCGCCGCCCGGAAGGCCACCAGCGCGTCCGGTGTCATCATGCCGCCTGACACCGGCACCCACGCGACCTCCAGGCCTTCGCGGGCGGCGGCCTCGGCGATGGCGTCATATTCGGGCTGCGCGGGGTCTTCGTGATCGGGTCGGTTGCACATGATGGATTTGAAGCCCGCGCCGGCAATTTCGCGCATATGCGCGGCATCCACCTGGGGCGAGACGGAAAAATCATCGGTGAGTTTGCGCAGGTCCATGGCGCCTGTCCTTTTCAGCCTTGGGTGCGGCAAGTGTCGCGCATTCGCGGGCAGAGTTCAATCTGATCCGGCCTGCGTTGACAATCCCGCACGGGTCCTTTCCTCATGGCACAGATGGACGACACAAAGGTGAAGGCGATGTGGGAATTTTGGATCGACCGGGGCGGCACGTTCACCGATATCGTGGCGCTTGATCCGGAGGGTCAGATGCACACTCACAAGCTGCTCTCGGAAAACCCCGACCGCTACGGCGATGCCGCGGTGCAGGGCATTCGCGAGGTGATGGGCGTGGAGGGCGATTTCCCCGACCAGTCCATTCGCGCGGTGAAGATGGGCACGACCGTGGCCACCAATGCGCTTTTGGAACGCAAGGGCGAGCGGGTGCTATTGGTGATCACGACCGGGTTTCGCGATCTGCTGAAGATCGGCTATCAGACGCGGCCGAGGCTGTTCGATCTGGAGATCAAGCGGCCGGATCTTCTCTATGACCGTGTGGCGGAGATGGACGAGCGGCTGGATGCGGACGGTCAGGTTTTGCAACCGCTCGATGAGGCGGGCGCGCGGGCGGTGTTGCAGGCGGCCTTTGATGACGGGATCCGGGCGGTGGCGATTGCGGGGCTGCACGCCTATCTCAACCCCGCGCATGAGGATGCTGTGGCGGCGATGGCGCGCGAGATCGGGTTCGAGCAGGTCTCGACCAGCGCGTCGGTGTCGCGCCTGGCGAAACTGGTGGGGCGCGGGGATACGACCGTGGTCGATGCCTATCTCTCGCCGATTTTGGGGCGCTATGTCAGCCAGGTGGCGGGCGCGCTGGATCTGGGGCGGGCCTGCGGGCAGCTGTTGTTCATGCAGTCCAATGGCGGGCTGACAGAGGCGCGGGCGTTTCAGGGCAAGGACGCGATCCTGTCGGGGCCTGCGGGGGGCATCGTGGGGATGGCCGCGACCGGACAAGAGGCCGGGTTTGACGCGCTGATCGGCTTTGACATGGGGGGGACATCGACGGATGTGAGCCACTATGCGGGCGAATATGAACGCAGCTTCGAGACCGAAGTGGCGGGCGTGCGGATGCGCGCGCCGATGATGGACATTCACACCGTGGCGGCGGGCGGCGGATCGATCTGCAAGTTCGAAGATGGCCGGTTTCAGGTGGGGCCGGAGAGTGCGGGCGCCGATCCGGGGCCCGCGTGTTACCGGCGCGGTGGACCGCTGGCGGTGACCGATTGCAACGTGATGCTGGGCAAGCTCAACCCGGCGCATTTTCCAGCCGTCTTCGGGCCGGGGGGCGACGCGCCGCTCGATGCGGATGTGGTCCGCGAGGGGTTCCAGCGCTTGGCCGAGGCTGTCTCGTCAGAGACGGACGAGGCGGCCCGCTCGCCCGAGGATATGGCCGAGGGCTTCTTGCGCATCGCGGTCGACAACATGGCCAATGCGATCAAGAAAATTTCCGTGCAGCGCGGCCATGACGTGACGCGCTACACGCTGCAATGCTTTGGCGGTGCGGGCGGGCAGCATGCCTGTCTGGTGGCCGATGCGCTTGGCATGACGCGGGTCCTGGTGCATCCCTACGCGGGCGTATTGTCAGCCTATGGCATGGGGCTGGCCCAGGTCACCGCGATGCGCGAGGCGCAGTTTGACGCCCCCTTGCGCGATCTGGCGACGGCGCGCGCCCGTCTGGCCCAGATGGCGGCGGAGGCGCGCGCGGATGTAGAGGCGCAAGGCGGGCAGGACGTGACCGAGATCTGGTCGCTGCATTTGCGTTATAACGGCTCACAGCAGACGCTGAAAACCGCAGCCACCTCCATAGAGGCGGCCCGGCGCGGGTTCGAAGACCGGCACAAAGCGCGCTTTGGCTTCACCTCGCCGGACCGCGAGATCGTGATTGATATGCTCAGCGTCGAGGCCGCAGCGGCCCCCGGCGTGGAGGCACGTGTGCCAATGGCGTGCGGCGATGGCGCGCCATCGGCCCATGTTCCGGTCTATGCGGGCGGGGTCTGGCAGGATGTGCCTGTCTATGATCGCGCCCGGCTGGATCCGGCGCGCGCCGTCACCGGCCCGGCGATCATCACCGAACCCACGGGCACCAACATGGTCGAGCCCGGCTGGGCCGCGCGGGTGGACGGCTTGGGCAATCTGGTGCTGGAGCGGGTGGCCGCAGCCGCGCGATCCAAGGCGGCGGGCACGCAGGCCGATCCGGTGCTGCTTGAAGTGTTCAACAATCTTTTCATGTCGGTGGCCGATCAGATGGGTCTGACGCTGGAAAACACCTCGCGGTCGGTGAACATCAAGGAGCGGTTGGATTTCTCTTGTGCGATCTTTGACGCGGCGGGCGATCTGGTGGCCAATGCGCCGCATGTGCCGGTGCATCTTGGGTCGATGTCAGATTCTATCAAAACCATGATGCGGCTCAACCCGGCGGCGGCGGATGGCGATGCGTTCGTGCTCAACTCGCCCTTTAATGGCGGCACGCATTTGCCGGATGTGACCGTGGTCACGCCCCTCTTTGTCGAGGGGCGCGCGGTGTTCTGGCTGGGTGCGCGCGGGCATCACGCCGACATTGGCGGGCGCACGCCCGGCTCCGCCCCGCCCGACAGCACGCATATCGAAGACGAGGGCGTGTTGATCGACAATGTAAAGCTGGTGGAGGGCGGCGTGCTGCGCGAAGGCGAGGCGCGCGCGCTTTTGGCCTCGGGGCGCTATCCGTGTCGCAACATCGAGCACAACATGGCCGACCTCAAAGCCCAGATCGCCGCAAATGAGACCGGGCGGCAGGAGCTCTTGAAGGTGGTGGAGACGTTCGGGCTCGACGTGGTGCAGGCCTATATGGGGCATGTGCAGGACAATGCCGAGGAAAGCGTGCGTCGGGTGATCGACCGGCTGCACGACGGTCGGTTCAGCTATCCCATGGACAGCGGTTTGCAGATCGAGGTGGAGGTCAGCGTGGACCGCGCCGCGCGCACCGCCAAGGTCGATTTCACCGGCACCTCGCCGCAGCATGCGGGAAATTACAACGCGCCCAAAGCCATTGCGAGCGCTGTCGTGCTCTATGTGTTTCGCACCATGGTGGGCTCTGACATTCCGCTCAACCAGGGCTGTCTCAAGCCGTTGGAGATCGTGATCCCGGAGGGGTCCATGATCAACCCGCGCTACCCGGCGGCGGTGATTTCGGGCAACACGGAGGTGAGCCAGGCGGCGTGCAATGCGCTTTACGGCGCGTTGGGGGTGATCGCGGGCTCTCAGGCGACGATGAACAATTTCGTCTGGGGCAACGCCGATTTCCAGAACTACGAGACCATCGCAGGCGGCACGGGCGCGGGCCCGGGGTTTGACGGTTGTGACGCGGTGCAAAGCCACATGACCAACACGCGGATGACCGATCCGGAGATTTTGGAGAAACGCTTTCCGGTGCGGCTTGAGACGTTTTCCATTCGCGATGGGTCCGGCGGCGAGGGCCGGTGGCGCGGAGGCCATGGCCTGACGCGACGCTTGCGGTTCCTGGCGCCTGTGACGGTGACGGTTCTGACCGGGCATCGCACCGTGCCGCCCTTTGGCGTGGACGGCGGCGGGCCGGGTGCGGTTGGGCGCAACTGGGCGGAAATGCCGGATGGCGAGGTCCGCGCCATCGGCGGCAATGATGAGATCGAGCTGGCCGAGGGGGCGGTTTTCGGGATGGAGACGCCGGGCGGTGGCGGCTGGGGCACGCCGTGAAATGTCAGGCCTCCGGCGGGGATATTTGAGGCAAAAGAAAGCGCTACCAGCGTTTGAGGGCGTCCTCGTCTGCGTCTTTGGCGGTGACCCAGTCGGCGCCGTCTTGCGTGAGCTCTTTTTTCCAGAAGGGCGCGCGGGATTTGAGGTAGTCCATCAGGAAATCGGCGGCCGCAAAGGCGCTCGCGCGGTGGGGCGCGGCGGTGGCGACCATCATGATCAGATCGTCGGGTTTGAGGGGGCCGTGGCGGTGGATGATCAGCACATCCCCCAAGGCGAAGCGGTCCGTGGCGTCGCGGGCGATTTGGCTGAGCGCGGCCTCTGTCATGCCCGGGTAGTGTTCGATCATCATGGTGTCGAGCCCGCCCGCCACATCGCGCACCACGCCGGTGAAGGTGACGATGGCGCCCATGGAAGTTTGGCGCGCGGCGAACTGATTGGCCTCGTGGCCCAGATCAAAGGGGGCAGACTGGACGCGGATGTCCATGGGTTACCCGCCGGTCATGGGCGGGAAAAAGGCCACTTCGCGGGCATCTTTGAGGGGGGCGTCAAACTCGGTCAATTCCTGATCAACGGCCACGCGCAGCGCCGAGATGTCTGCGAACGCGGCCTCGTAGCGGACCTCGCGGGCGCGCAGCTCTTCGACCAGTTCCATCACGGTGGTGGCGTTGGTTTGGATCTGGTCCTTGGGGCGACCGATGCGTTCGCGGACCCAGGCGAAATAGAGCACATCCATGAGATCAATCCTTTAGGTAGGGCACGGATTTTCGGAAATAGTCAAAGCCGCTGATCAGCGTGAGGGCGGCGGCCAGCCAAAGCATCCAAAGGCCGATGCGCCCCGACCAGATCATGCCGTCAAGCTTCCATTGCAGGCCTTGGAGATCCTCGACCGCCCCGGTCAGAATGGCGTCGACCATGGCCTGATCCATGCCGTCGGTGCTGGCGATGAGGTAGTGTTCGAAGGTGCCTTGGGCAAACAGGAAGGCGATGGCGACCATCTGAGTGGTGGTTTTCCACTTGGCCACTTTGGTGACCTTGAGCGTGCCGGCGGTGTCGCCGAGGAATTCACGCAGGCCAGAGACGAACACCTCGCGAAAGAGGATGACGGTGGCCGGCAGGACGAGCCACGGCGTCCAGTGCGACGAGGAGTAACCGACAATGACCATGAGCGCGATCACGACCATGGCCTTGTCGGCGATGGGATCCAGCATGGTGCCCAGTTTGGTGGTCTGCTTCCACGCGCGGGCGAGGTAGCCATCGGCCCAATCAGTGAGCGCGGCAGAAACAAACAGGATGAGGGCGAACCAATCCGCCCAAGGGCGCGTGAAATAAAGAAACATCACCGCCACGGCAGGCGCTGCGAGCAGGCGCAGGATCGTGAGGATGTTCGGGATCGTCCAGGTCATGACCTTGGTCTAGCGCGGATCATCCGCGGGGGGAAGGTATTGAGGGGCCTGGCGGGCGGCATTTTCTTCGCAAGAAAATGCCTTAGAAAATTGCAATTTTCTAAGGCAGAATTTTTTAAAATTCTGCTGCCGGCGTTGGCGCGAAATCTTTGAAAGATTTCGGTGTGTTGGGTGGGGGAAGATCACCCTTTTTCGTGGAAGTGGTCGAAGACCTTTTTGGCCAGGGCGGCCGACACGCCTTCGACCGCTTTGAGATCGGCGAGATTGGCGCGGGAGACCGCTTTGGCCGAACCGAAATGTGCGAGCAGGGCGCGTTTTCGGGCGGCACCGACGCCTGCGATATCATCGAGCGGCGAGGCGGAGATGGATTTGGACCGTTTCGCGCGGTGGGTGCCGATGGCGAAGCGGTGCGCCTCATCGCGCAGGCGTTGGACAAAATAGAGCACAGGATCGTTGTGGCGCAGCGCTTTGACGGTTTTGCCGATGCGGTGGAATTCCTCTTTGCCCAGGTCGCGGTCGATGCCTTTGGCCACCCCGATCATCGGCAGGTCCGTCACGCCCAGATCAGTCATGATCTGGTGCACCGCGCTCACCTGCCCTGCCCCACCATCAATGAGCAAAAGATCCGGCCAGAGGCCTTTTTCACGCTCGGGATCGTCTTTGAGAAGGCGCGACAGGCGGCGGGTGAGGACCTCTTTCATCATGCCGAAATCATCGCCGGGCGTCAGCTCTTCGCCCTTGATGTTGAACTTGCGGTAGTGGTTTTTCATCCACCCCTCGGGCCCCGCCACGATCATCGCGCCCACAGCGAAGGCGCCTTGGATGTGGGAGTTGTCGTAGACCTCGATCCGCTGAGGCACCTTGGGCAGATCGAAGGCCTCGGCCAGACCTTTGAGCAGTTTGGCCTGGGTCGCGGCCTCTGACATTTTGCGCGCGAGGCTTTCGCGGGCGTTGCGCAGGGCGGCATCGACCAGGTCCGCTTTTTCGCCCCGCTGGGGGACGAGGATTTCGACCTTGCGGTCGATCTTGCTGGCCAGGGCGGCTGACATCAGCTCCGGGTCTTCGATGCCGTGGGACAGGATCAGCTGACGGGCGGGGTCTTTGCTGTCGTAGAACTGACCGATGAAGGCCTCCAGGACCTCGGCTTCGTCCACATCCGCGCCGACGCGGGGGTAGAAATCCTTGTTGCCCCAATTTTGGCCCGCGCGGATGAAGAAAACCTGCACGCAGGCCTGCCCTTTTTCGAGATGCAGCGCGATGATGTCGGCCTCGGTGACGGTGCGGGGATTGATGCCCTGATTGGTCTGCATCATGGTCAGCGCCTTGATCCGGTCGCGCAGGGCGGCGGCGCGTTCGAACTCCATCGCC
>JBCBWJ010000112.1:0-7636 GCA_039817165.1 Pseudomonadota bacterium
GTTTTACACAATCGGGTTTTGGCAGATGGATCATTTGGCGAAACTGAGTGTGTGGGAGGCGATGTTGGGCCCGGATTTCCTGGAACGCTATGACAACGGTGAAATTTACCGTATCTTGGGCACATCTAGCGACGCATGGGTCGCAATTGAGCGTATCCGCCGCCACCTAGAGGGCGAACCACAGCCAGGTGCTGTGCATTCTGCGGAGGAGATATGATGCGCCGGCTTTTGGCGATCGTGGTTGTGGGTTTGGCAGTGGCAGGAAGCATGATGTGGTCGAAATCGGTCAGGCCCGACACTCTGAGCACAGAAATTCAGGCGCATCCCGCTTATCCGGCGACAAAGCGCTACGAGGTGAACGGCAGCCTATTGTCGGAACGGTCGCTGCAAGGGACCAGCGACACCGGCGGGGTTGATTACGTCAACGGAGATCAGTTGGCGATCAAGGCGGCCTGGCTCGATATCGACAGCAAACAGGCGTGGCAGGTTGAGCTGGAGCTTGATGTCACGACCCTGTCTACATATGGCGGCAAGGGTGAGCATGCCGAGTACAAGGTTGTCCTGGGACCCGGTGCAGATGTGACCATCACGACACCGCATCCCGAGTGGCTGCGTCATGTGGGCAACGATCAGATGCATCGCATTACACCGGAACAGGAAATCCCCATCACGTTGGTGGAACTTTGCGGAGAGCCATTGGCCGCGGATGATCCGTTGGTGGCGGATCTGGCCCTTGGCATCGAGGATTGGGCCGTGACGCGTGTGCAACGTAACAAGGACGCTTATTTGCGCGAAAATGCTGCCCCCACAGCGCGGTGCGGGAGCAGTTGAGCATGTCGGAGACCCCTGATCCGAATGCGAGCCTGACCGAAGGCCAACGCGCAAATGCCGTGGCCGCCGCCGCGGCGAGCGATGTCGGGAGTGGCTCTGCCGATACAATAGCCGCAAGTTGCGAGATGGTGCGCATCGGCGTCTTTTTTGACGGCACCAACAACTTTCGTAACCGGGCAAGCGATCCAAACCGGTCCTGGCATTCCAACCCGGACCTGCTGGAAGAAATCTACGAAGAAACAAACGGCGCCGCGGTTTGGGCCGAGGTTCAAGGCGTGCAGCGGCTGGTGCATTTCCGCAAGGAATACATGCGGGGCATTGGCGTCAAACGGGATGGGAGCTCTTCCTGGTTTGGTCCTGGCTTTGGCACCGGAACCGAGGGTGTTGACGCCCGGGTCAATCAGGCGGTTGATCGGGTGCGCAGTAATATAAGGTCGCAAATGGCCGGCAAACGGCCCTGCGATATCTGGATCGATACTTTTGGCTTTTCGCGTGGCGCCACGGCGGCGCGGGACTTTGCCAATCAGATCAGGGACGGCGACCTGGACAGCGCCGGTCACACCTACAGACAGACCCAACGGGGCAGGCGCATTGCGTCGCGTGGCCCGACACCTGAGGTCAAATTCATGGGCCTGTTCGATACCGTTTCGTCCACGGGATGGGGCGGCGAGACGGACGGAACATGGTGGGTCGACCTGACCACGCCCGGCCGGGCAGATTACATCTATCACATCACGGCCGAGGACGAGCTACGCCAGAACTTTCCCCTGACCCGCGCTGCTGGTGGTCGAAACAAACCCATGGTCGGCGTGCATGGTGATATCGGTGGCGGGTATCATCCGCCGCGCAACTCGGGCCGGTTTGAGTACGAGGCGCGCCCCTACACGGGTTTGACGGCTCGTCTGGAGCAGGATTGGGGCGTTGCGGTGAATGGTCCAGCCGGCCCGGGAGGCGAAACTCTGCGCAGCGAGATACGCACGTACTACCCACCTGCCATGGGAATGATACCACCGCCGCCCATTGACGTCACTTGGCACATTTTTGAGTGGCAGGCCACGCAGGGTCTGCAATTCGTGGCCCTCAAACTGATGCACAACAAAGCAGTCGAAAAAGGCGTCCCTTTTCCGGAAACACTGCCCACAAGCATCGCAGGCAAATCTGTTGCGATGGATGCGACCCTTGAGAGCTATTACGGGGCGCTACAATCCGGAGCTGACATTGACGACAGCACCAAGTCGATGATCCGGCAAACCTATAGCAACTTTTCGTCCAATAATGAGACCGTAGGGGGCTATTCTCCGTTCTTGCCAGAGCGGGACGGTCGACGCCGAAGCGAAACTCTTTAACGCCTGCAAGGCGCGGGTGATCGGTCGAGGGACACATGTGACAGAGCGTTGCAGAACCGGCGTACGTAGCCATGTGCCGCCCTTGAAACCCGCGCGAGTTTGACGTGCCTCGTGACCTGCCGCCCGAGGCTCCCTCATTCATAACGAGGGTCTGCGGGTCTGGTTTTCCTAGTCGTCGTCATCGGTTTGGGCAAGCGCGTCGGGCGCGGAGCCCTCAAATTGCTCAAGCGTCCGACGCGCTTGTGTGGGTGTCTGGTTCTTCAGCGATGAGTGCGGCCTGACGTTGTTGTAGTCGTATCGCCAGAGCGCCAGTTTGCGCCGGGCATCGCCCAGACTGTCGAACATCTCCTCATTTAGGAGCTCGTCGCGCAGGCTGCCATTGAATGACTCGATGAAGGCATTCTGCTGGGGCTTGCCCGGGTCGATGTAGTGCCAATCCACGCCGTTCTCGTTCGCCCATTTGAGGATCGCCCGGCTGGTAAACTCTGTCCCGTTATCACTGACAATGCTGGCCGGTTTGCCATAGAGCCGGACGAGCGCATCAAGCTCCCGCGCCACCCGTGCGCCTGATATGCTGGTGTCGGTCATCAAGCACAGGTTCTCGCGACAGCAATCATCGTTCACTGCCAAAATGCGGAACCGTCGCGATGCCCCGAACGTGTCGGCCAGGAAGTCCAACGACCAACGTTCACCTGGCCGCAGAGCCACCGGCATCGGCGTCCGCGAGCCACGGGCCCGTTTCCGGCCTCGTCGTCGCCTGACGCCCAGCTTTTCCTCGGTGTAAAGCCGATAGAGCTTCTTGTGGTTCATGATCATTCCTTTGCGCTCCAGCATTACCCCGATCCGCCGATAGCCGAACCGGCGCCGCTGGGCTGCAACGGTTTTCATCTCCTTGCGGATCTCAGGGTGATCCGGCGGGCGTTCGCGCCGGACGGTCTTGGGGTCGACACCAACGAGTTTGCACGCCCGGCGCTGCGAGATGTCGTGATCCCGCATCGCCCTGAGCGCTGCATCACGCCGTTCGTTTGGCGTCGTCAGCTCTTTCCCAGCAAGCCCTTCAGAACGGCATTATCCAACATCGTATCTGCCAGCAGGCGCTTGAGGCGGGCGTTCTCGTCTTCAATCGCCCTCAGCTTGACGACATCCGAGACTTCCATGCCACCGTACTTCGACTTGTATTTGTAGAACGTTCCTTGGCTGAGGCCATGCTTGCGACACACCTCAGCAGTTGGCATTCCGGCCTCCTGCTCTTTGATCATCCCGATTATTTGTCCCTCGGTAAAACGGCTCTTTCGCATCTGCTTGCTCCTTCGAAAGGTTGAGCAAACTCTACATTAAAGTGCGGGAGGCTTCGGGGGCAGGTCACGGACCAATGCACCCGCCATCGCAGGCAAAAAAGATGCGCTGCTCGAATTTTTCCGCCAGCGCGACCCGGTCTTCCAGCGACTTCTGCATAGATCTCGGCACAGCGCTGCTGCAGGCGTTTGGGTTTGTCGTAATCTGTTGGGATCAACCCGTCGCTGGTCGCATTCTTCACTCAGATAGGCGAGCCAATTAGTGGTATCCCCTCGGAGGTGGATCAGCTTCGAACGCTGCGAGCCATTCCTGCCAGACGCGGATGTCATCACCCAGGTCAATGCTCGCAATCTCCTCCAGTCGCTCGATCATTTGCGCTCGGGTGCGACGGGCTGTCCCGGCCTGACCGTATTCATATCCCGGATAGATTTTGACCCATGAGAGAGGCGTTGGTTCAGTCCCTGCAACTTCAAGCGCTTCAACCATTGCGCGTGCTTCAGGAAGATTTCGACCAATCTCAGCCTCAAGACGCGGCATGAAGGTGCGCCTTTCCACCTCATCCTCCATCTCCATGAGGTCGCTTGTGGACCTGCCAGATGCGAGCTCGTCATAGACCTTTTGCGCCTTGGCCCGCATCAAAGAGCGAAAATAGATGCTATCTCTCAACTTATTGCCCCAGATATCTATTCTGAATTTGAATATAGGCCTCAGAGTCGGCTTTAGAAATGCGAAGAAGGTCGGCGAGCCGATTTGCTTCCTCCGTTTGCCCTATCGAATTCAGGTGCGTGATGCGGGGCTCAATCATTTCATCGAGCACCTCTGACGCCCCCCGCTCAATACTGATTTCCTCAACATAGTAGCGTTTTCCCTGATTGGGACCATTCCGTCCATATTTCGCCCAGAAGTCGTCAGCGCTGCCCCCTTTTCTGAGCCATCTTGCGAACCGTTGGGCATGGCCGATCTCGTGTGCGACCTCTTTGATGGCGATCAGCTCATTGAATTGGGTGCTCACGTAGCCATCGAGATAGCGCGCGTAACCGATATCATCGGCTATGCGCAGGGATCGGTTTGAAATTCGGAATGCGCTACTATCACCAGGAGCTCCAAGTTTAATGGAGCTGACCAGCTCATCCAGATCAGGTCCGCTTATCCCCATGCGGCGGGCGACATCATAGACAAGCACGCGCGCTTGATTGGAATTACTGATGCCACCGCGCAGCGCCGCGAGCCCGGCTTTGCCCGTATGTAATTTTCTATAGCGTTCCAGCAGGCGTTGTTTGCGCCCCGTCGTCAATCGCAGGCGCAGGCGCGGAATACTCTCCCATCTTTCTGCGACAACACGGCCCACACCCTTAATATTCATCATGATACGGCCCGACGGCATGGTGGCGAAATTGACCGTCACCCGACCGAAGCGTGCGTTTTTGATCCCCACCATCGTCAGGCGTGCAGCATCGACAGTTCGGTCATAGGTGCGGGCAAGATAGGACAGATTGCGGGTTGTGCGTGTGCCTTGCATCGTGACTTTGGCCGCCGGCAAAAAGGCGGACACGCCTGCGCCACCAAGACTGAGCCCAAGCATGGTGAAGGCCCAGTATTTGTTAAACGCAGCTTGATCGCTTTGATCAAGAATCCCAAAGCTTTCGCCCATCGCAAAGGCTGCATCGCCCAGCCAACCGCGCTGATGCGCACTTTGAACAGGCGTGCGGAGCATATCGATTCCTTGGGTAAGCGCTTCGATACCCGCGATCGTCATCGCACCGCCAGCAAGCAGCCCGACGCCCGTCCATGACGCGCCGACCCCGACCACGATCCCACCAATAACCTCAGCCGCGCCGACAATGACATTGAGCGAGCCCCAAATGACACGGCTGGACCAACTGTCCATGAACTCTTCCTGAGGACCAGCACCGGGGATGCCGGAGCGGACCATCCAGTCGCCCATAACACGGAAAAGCCACTGGGCTCCGTCAGCATTGGAGATGTCCTCAAAGATGAGGTCATCGTCGTCCATACCAAACGCCCAGTTAAACTTGTCGATATTCTTATTGATTCGTGTGGTGATCAGGATCTTGCGATCAGCGATGCGCCAATTTTGTAGATTGGCGAGCCGGTATCTGTTGTCGTTGCGCCTTTTCCGGATCTCGTTGTATTCGTCGCGGTTGTAGAGTATCCCGCCACCCGGCAGGAGCGTGATCCTCTGAAGTGCCCAAAAATCGTCGTCGATTGCCTGCTCCAAGGCCGCTTCTTCTTCGGAGAGGTATTCGACAAACTCAACTTCGTAGCCTTCGCCATTGATCAGCATATCGAGAAGCTGCGCGCGCTCTGGATGGCGGCGCGCAAAGACGTCCATCACCCCTTCGAGCGTGATCGGGGCCTCTGGTATAATGAGCGGGAACAATTCGTCCGAGCGGATTTCCTCCCCGACGGTCGCGATGCCCAGATCGCAGGTCGTATCGACCTCCAACCCGGCAAAAAGCGCATCGAGATCGTAATTTCCGATGTTCTGTGGGATGAACGCCGCCTCTGCGCTGCATTGCCCGGTCGTGCAGTTGTCTTCGGCTACATAAAGTTCTGCTGGATCAGGCAAAGAGCGCTCCCATACGTTGCCCAAGACGGGCGCGGATCAATTCGGATATGGCTTGAAAACGGATTTCGACGGAGGTGTGTGTGTCATGCAGGTGCGTCTGGATATCGCCGCGCAGGGGGTCGAGTTCCCCAGCGTAGACCAGTGCCCAGGCGATGAAATAGCGCAGGTGATAGCGGCTTTTGAAACCGGCGCCGTAGACCGACAGGACAGTGTCGCGCGCGATCTGTTTATGGCGCTCGGTTGGTACCGGACTGGCCTCCAGAGCCCCTTTTGCCGTCAGTTCCGCCAATTCTCGATCTGCCGCAGCAAGCATGGCGATCTGACGCACAGCGGCTTTGTCAATCCGAGCTTCGGCCCCTTCGAAGGGAGGGTGCGACAGCGCAAACCAATCCGTGCCGAGCGTGTAAATGATCTGAGCAATGCTGGGGCCATTCGGCATTCCGAACAGGCCCGCACGACAGTTCGCATCCGACGCATCAAGGTAGAGATGAAGGAGGGCCGGGTCACAGAACCGAAAATAAAGCCATTTGCCATCCTCGTCCCGAAACCCGGTAAACCGGCGCAGATGCGTCACGAGGCTGGGCAGCGATGCGCTGCTGCGCATCAAGATATACGTGCCCGTCTGCCACAAATGCCATGGCGCAGTGCCCTCGCTGAAAAGGCCGCGTGTCAAGGGATGGTCGCGGTCCAGCTTGACGAGCCAAGGGGCCACATCGCCCAGATCCTCCTGCGCGCGTCCCTTAAAAAGGCAGGCATGTTCCAGCACGGACGCATCGAGCCGTTCCGGCAGGCCCATGATCCGTGCGGCATCGAGGAGTGCGAAGAGCGGCACGTTCGAATGCGATGACGAAGCCTCCAGATCCTGCGGGCCAAACAGGATATCGTCCAAAGCGCCGGGGACATTTGGGCCGTCGTCCGCCATAGGCAAAACGCCGAGCGGCTCAACGTGACCTATGTGTTTGCGTATCAGAGCGGGTGGGTTTGGCATGGGAGGCGCGGCAGCACCCGGCAGCATCCACGCATCCTCCGTCTCTTTATTCGCCATTTCGCCCGCCCATCATGCGCCGGCCCGTCGTGCCAACGGGTGAGACGTTATGAGCATCGCTCAATTGCAACAAGAGGAATGTCACATCGGCCCAGTCTCCATAGGTTTCCGCCATTTGAACACCGCCGGTGCAAAACAGTGCCGTGGCACCGTTGCGATTGTTTCCCAGGAACAAGCCAGTTGGACGTCTGCCGTTCAGACGCATGAGATCGCTGCGCGACGCCTTGTCACTGCACACAGACGACCCGAACCGCCCCGATTTTACCGCAGGCTTTATAGCTCATGACACGCAATTATACCGACTTCGCCCTAGGCCTCCAGGTCGACCCGGACCTGAAATCAAAACCCTTCGCACCACACTCATTGCTAAAGGATTTCGTACGCGCCACCGAGGAAAACTCACCGCTGGCCTAGCGGCAATGGCCGGTTTAAGCTCAAATCGGTCGCCCCATCATTGTTTTACTGCGCACGCTCACAGCGCGAAGACCTTTGCAAGGGTAGGTTCCGGATCCGGTAGCGCGGCGGTAG
>JBCBWJ010000113.1:0-7632 GCA_039817165.1 Pseudomonadota bacterium
ATTGGGTTTGGACTTCAGCGTCAGCATGTCTTCTTCCACAATCGCTGTGCGCACCCCCGACAAAAGCGAATAATGCACCCAGCCGCCCGCGCCGTCCCGGTCGCGTACGCGGCGCCAGTGGCCGTGTTCGGCAATGATCTCGAGAGGCACATCCTCAAGTTTGAAAATCCAGTCGATCCGATGTGTCAGACTGGGCCCACGGCGGACATTGGCCTCGGACGCCTTCATCGACACAAACCGCGGCAAAGGCAGGTTTGTCACCGGCCCACGCTCTTGGGCCACGCTGGCGGTGGCCAGTGTCGCGGCAACGGCAAGCGCCACAGCAACGGCGCACGTGAAAGGACGTGAAAAAATCATCCTGCTCTCAATCCCAATGGTGCGAGGTTCTTGTGCCCCGTCACTTTACGCGTCACTCTGACAGCAGAGTTGCGCGTTTGAAAGACCGAGGAGGGGCACCATGCCAATTGAGCGGTTGAGTGTTGTCGTTACGCGACGCTTGCCCCAACCGGTTGAGGCGAGGCTGTCAGAGCTGTTTGACACCACGCTGAGCCCCGATGACGCCGCGATGAGCCGTGAGGCGCTGGTAGAGGCGATGAAAACCGCCGATGTTCTGGTGCCAACGATCACCGACAGGATTGATGCGGGCATGCTGGGGCAGGCGGGGGACAGGCTGAAACTGATCGCCAATTACGGCGCGGGCGTGGATCACATTGATGTGCACACCGCACGACAGCGCGGGATTTTGGTCTCCAACACGCCCGGCGTGCTGACCGACGACACCGCGGATATGACCATGGCGTTGATCCTCGCTGTGCTGCGCCGCATCCCCGAAGGTCTGGCCAAGATGCAAGAAGGCGTGTGGGATGGCTGGTCCCCCACGGCGCATCTGGGCGGGCGCGTGGCCGGGCGGCGGCTTGGCATACTGGGCATGGGCCGCATCGGACAGGCGGTCGCGCGCCGGGCCGCGGTCTTTGGCATGCAGGTGCACTACCACAACCGCCACCGCCTGCGGGCCGAGACCGAAGAGGCGCTGCACGCGACCTATTGGGAAAGCCTAGATCAGATGGTGGCGCGGATGGACGTGATCACCGTGAATTGCCCGCACACGCCCTCGACTTTTCATCTGATGAACGCCCGCCGGCTCAAGCTGATGAAACCGGACGCGGTGCTGGTGAACACGTCGCGCGGTGAGGTGGTGGACACCAACGCGCTCACCCGCATGCTGCGCGCGGGCGAGATCGCGGGTGCCGGGCTCGATGTGTATGAACAGGGCGGCGCCCTCAACCCCCGGCTGCGCGCTTTGAAGAACGTGGTGCTGTTGCCCCATATGGGCTCCGCCACGCAGGAAGGCCGCGTTGAGATGGGTGAAAAGGTGCTGCTCAACATCAAGACCTTCGACGACGGCCACCGCCCCCCCGACCAGGTCGTGCCGTCCATGCTTTGACCCCTTGGTCGCCCGCGCCGAAAAAAGGATGTTTCGATGATCCGTTATCTGTTGCCTCTGATGCTGTTTCCAACGGCTCTCTTGGCCCAAGAGGCCGCCGATGCCGTCGCGCCCGAACGTACTGGCGCGGGCCAGGTTGCCGCTTCCGAGGCCGCGATGGCCGCGCAGGCCAGCAAAGCGGCCGGCGCGCCGGTCGAGGCGCAAACCTGGATGGTGGCCGCCGCCAACCCGCTCGCGGTGGAGGCCGGTGCGCGGGTGCTGCGCGAGGGTGGCACTGCTGCTGATGCCATGGTGGCGGTGCAGGCCGTTCTGGGGCTGGTAGAGCCGCAAAGCTCCGGTCTTGGCGGTGGCGCATTCCTTGTGTGGTATGACGCAGAGACCGGCGCGGTGACCACGCTTGACGGTCGCGAGACCGCCCCCCTGGCCGCCACGCCGCGGCTTTTCCAGACCGAAGACGGCGAACCCATGGGGTTTTTCGACGCCGTGGTGGGCGGGCGATCCGTGGGCACGCCGGGCACGCCGCTTTTGATGAAGGCCGCCCATGACAAATGGGGCCGCGCGGACTGGGCCGGGCTCTTTGAGGAGGCCATCAGCCTTGCCGACAATGGCTTTGCGGTCAGCCCCCGGATGGCGGGTGCGGTTCAGGCGGATGCCGACAGGCTGGCCACGCATCCGGTAACAAAGGACTACTTCCTGCCGCAGGGCCAGCCGCTGACCGTCGGTCACATCCTGACCAATCCCGACTACGCAGACAGCCTGCGCGCGCTCTCGGACGGGCCTGCTGCGTTTTATGCCGGCGACATCGCTCGCGATATCGTGGCGGCGGTGCAAGGCGCGGACAACCCCGGCCTGCTCGATTTCATAGATTTCGCCACCTACCGCGTGGTGGAACGCCCTGCCGTCTGCGCGCCCTATCGCGGGCATGCGGTCTGCGGCATGGGCCCGCCCTCGTCTGGCGCGCTGACCGTGGGGCAAATCCTAGGGCTGCTCAATGGGTTCGACTTGGCCGCATTGGGGCCGGAAAGCCCAGAGGCGTGGCGCCTCATCGGAGACGCCAGTCGCCTCGCCTTTGCCGACCGTGGCCGCTACATGGCCGACAGTGATTTCGTGCCTGTCCCGGTCAAAGGTCTGGTCGATCCGGCCTATCTGGCGGGCCGCGCGGAGGCTCTTGATACCGACACCGCCCTGACCGAGGTCGCCCCCGGTGAGCCGGAGTTTGATCACGCGCTCAACTGGGCCGATGACATGTCGCTGGAGCTTCCATCGACCTCGCATATCTCCATCGTCGACCCATACGGCAACGCGCTCTCGATGACGACCACGATCGAGAACGGCTTTGGCTCTCGCATCATGGTGCGGGGGTTTTTGCTCAACAATGAACTCACGGATTTCTCTTTTCGCACCCATGTGGACGGCCTGCCCATCGCCAACCGGGTCGCGCCGGGCAAGCGCCCGCGCTCCTCCATGTCGCCCACCATTGTGCTCAAAGACGGCGCGCCGGTGCTTGTCGTGGGCTCCCCGGGCGGCAGTCGCATCATCGGCTACGTGGCCAAGACCATCATCGCCCATCTCGATTGGGGCCTCGACGTGCAAGCCGCGATTGACCTGCCTCATCTTGTGAACCGGTTCGGGCCTTATGACATCGAAGCAGGGCGCACACCTGTGGCTTTATGGAACGCGCTCAGCGATATGGGCTTTGAGGTCAACGCCCGCGATCTCAATTCCGGCCTGCACGCTATATCCCTGGGCGTTGGCCTGCTCGGTGGGGCCGACCCTCGCCGCGAGGGGATCGCGCTAGGCGACTGACAAAAAGACCGCGCGCAAAATCGCCCTGCGCTCATCTGATTTATGCCCCAATCCGCGGGCAGGGTGCACCAAACCCATCAACCGAGGTGCGCCATGTCCATTTTCAACCCTTTCGCCATCGGATTTGCCTGCGTCGCGGCCAGCTTTGCCGTGGGTGTGGACTATGTGGTGCAATCCAAGGTCGCCGGGTCGAACCCAGGCGTCTACGCCTTCAGCTCTTATGTCGGCAACCTGCGCCCTCGGGTCGAGGCCACCATCGCCAGCGTCGACAAAACCCGCCGCCAAGCGGTCGAGGCCCGCACCCATCTGCCGATGGACCCCGCCGGCTGGGAGCGCGTGGACTGGGATATCGGCGCCATCGACATGGACGCTCTGACCGCGGGCATGGGCATTGTCAAAAGCATGTCCGCCAAGGATGAGCGCACCAAGGCCATTGCCTTGGCCAATTACGAGGCCTGGGAATACCGCCAGGGCGATCAGGTGGTGCGCATCTCCGCCTCGTTTGACACAGACCCCGAGCCGTCCGAGACGGCCATCGCGGGTCAGCTGACCGGCACGTTCTTCCCTGTCGACCGCCCGAAATACAGCCCGTTCAAATCCGTGGGCAATGTGCCGTTTCTGGCCGTGACGGATGCGCGCAATCCCGATGAGGTGACCCAGACCCTGCTCGAGGCGCGACTGGGCGATGAGATCCTCATCGCGGTCGCCGCCGATGCCGAAACACAAGCGGTGATGGGCCTGTTGGCCCAGATCGACTTTCACAGCCTCAACCTCATGCTGACTGACCCGCTGCCGTATCTGGGCGAAGACGCCCGCCCGCTGAGTGCCGCCCAAAACCTCACCCTCGCAGGCCTGCAGGCGCGCGCCCTCAACAACCGCCAGCCCGTGCCAGAGGGCATGGTCGAGGCGATCCTCGCAGGCGAGTATGTCGAAGAGCCCGAGGCCGTAGCCGCACTCGAACCCTCTCAGCCAGAGGCCCAGCCAGAGCCGGAAAAACCTGTCGCCAGCCGCTTGCAACTCTCCGGTGGCCGCGTTTGCCTGAGCAGCGACACGCGCCTGTGTGACTGAACAAAAGCGAGGCCGCCCGCCAGGGCGGATGAGCGGGCGCTTTTGATCCAGGCGCGTCGGTTTTGCGCGCTCTAGCGTCGGCTGGACCCTGCGCGCGACAGCATCCATGATACAACTCCTTCAACACAAAACCTGAAGGAGTGGGGCATGCAAACCCAAGTCAAAGCTCTGGTCGTGGGCGGCGGGGCCGTCGGAACCTCCATCGCCTACCACCTGGCCCGCGCGGGCTGGGACGACGTAATGCTCATTGAACGCGATGAGCTGACGTCAGGCTCCACCTGGCACGCCGCAGGCCTCTTGCCCTATTTCAACATGTCCTACGCCACCACGCATATCCACGACTACTCCATCAAGTTCTACAAAACCCTCGAAGAGGAAACCGGCCTCAACGCAGGCTTCGCCGTGGTGGGCAACCTGCGCATGGCCCAGACGCAAGAGCGCATGGACGAATACATGCTCTATGCCTCCACCGCCGAGACCTGCGGCATTCCTTACGAATGGCTCACCCCCGATGAGATCAAAGCCCGCTGGCCCCTGATCAAAACCGAAGACCTCAAAGGCGCCATATACCACAGCACGGACGGCTACATTAACCCCGCCGACGTGACCCAGGCGATGGCCAAAGGCGCCCGCCAGCGCGGCGTGATGATCGAACGCAAATGGCAGGCCGACGGTTTTGAGTGGAAAGGCGATCACTGGGACGTCACGCTGACCAAGATGGTTGAGAAGGGCGGCAACCTGGTCCAGGGCGAGGAACAGATCGTCATCTCCGCCGAACATGTCGTCACCGCGTCCGGAAACCACGCCCAACGCACCGCGAAACTTCTGGGCATCAAAATGCCCGCGATCCCGGTGGAACATCAGTTCATCGTCATGGATCAGGACCCCGCGCTGGTCGAGTTCCGCGAAAGCGGCGGCGTGGAACACCCCGTCGTGCGCGACGCCGATGCGCAATCTTATGTGCGCGAAGAACGCGGCGGCTGGATCCTTGGTGTCTACGAGGAAGGCGCGCCCGCCGTTTTTGAATACGGCGTCCCCGACAGTTTCCGCGCCGATCTTTTCCCGCTCGATCTGGAACGCATTGAAAGCCAGTACATGGCCATGATCCACCGCGTTCCGTCCTGTGAAAACAGCGGCCTCAAGGATGATTTCAACGGTCCCATCTGCTACACGCCTGATGGCAACCCGCTGGTGGGGCCTGCGCCCGGTTTGCGCAACATGTGGCTGGCCGAAGGCTTCTCTTTCGGCATCACGGCCGCAGGCGGCACCGGGTACTACCTTGCGCAGATGATGGTCGATGGCGAGGCCGAGATCGACATGGCCTCGCTCGATCCCAAGCGGTACGCGCAGAACTGGATGACCACGGAATACGCCGCGCGCAAGAACGAGGAATGCTATTCGCACGTCTATATCCTGCACCACCCCGATGAAGAACGCGAAGCCTGCCGCCCGCTGCGCACCGCCCCCGCCTATGACCGCCAAAAGGCCCGCGGCGCACAGTTCGGCTTCGTCAACGGCTGGGAACGCCCCAACTACTACGGCCCCCTCGACGCCCCTGACAGCTTCGACCATGACGCGCGCTCTTTCCGGCGCGGCGGCTGGTGGCAATATGCCGTCGAAGAGGCCAAAGCGATCCGCAATGGCGTCGGCCTCATTGATGCCACCGCCTTCACCAAACACATCGTGCAAGGTCCGGGCGCGACCGCGTTTCTCGACTGGTTCACCTGCAACAAGCTGCCCCGCGTGGGCCGCATCAACCTGACCTACGCCCTGACGGCCCACGGCACCACACGTACGGAATACACCATCGTGCGGCTGGCAGAGCACAAATACTACCTCGTCTCCGCTGGCGCCTGGACAGAATATGACGCCGATTTCCTGCGCAAAGCGGCAGAGGATAAAATGGATGAGCTGGGCTATATCGAGATCCAGGATGTCACATCACAGTGGGGCGTCTTCGCCATCGCCGGGCCCAAATCCCGCGATGTGTTGAACGCCGTGATCAAGGACGCCGACCCGGCAACCGCCCTGTCGAACAAGCGTTTTCCCTGGCTGTCGGCCCGCCAGATCGAACTGGGCATGTGCCCCGTGAACGCCATACGCGTGGCCTATACCGGAGAGCTGGGCTGGGAGCTGCACCACCCCATGGAGATGCAGAATTACCTCTTTGACTTGCTCGAAGGGGCGGGCGAGGCGCACGGCATGAAGCTCGTCGGCGCTCGTGCGCAAAACTGGCTGCGACAGGAAAAATCCTACCGCGCGTTCGGCACCGAACTGGGCCGCGACGCCAACCCGCTGGAGGCCGATCTGCCGCGTTTCGTCGACCTTGAAAAAGACTTCCACGGCAAGGACAAGATGCTGGAGATGGGCGTGCGCGTCAAATGCTGCACGCTGCTGGTCGACGGCCCCGATGACGCTGATCCCTGGGGCCGCGAAGCGCTCTACACCCCGGATGGCACCCGCGTGGGCCGTCTCACCTCAGGTGGATATTCCGTGCATTTCGAGCAATCCATCGGCATGGGCTACGTCACGCCGGAGTTGGCCGTGGAAGGCACGAAACTAAAGGTCAAAATGCAGGACAAGCTATGGGATGCGACGGTGACCTGCGACAGCCCCTATGACCCCAAGAACGAGACGATCCGCAAGGATGGGTGACACGCAAAAGAGCGGTCATTCCGCCGCTCTTTCATTGGGAAACCAGCTTTGCTCAAAGCGATATCAGTGTCCGCTTTGAACCCAGACTGACCAATGCAGCGATATGCAAGAATGGCGGCTTTAGTGAGACGGGCCGGATTAAGACCCGTGCGGGCCGACCGCCACCGAGTGATTGCCCAGCACTACAAAGATCAAGTGTAGTCGCGCGCCAGTTTGCAGATCGGTCTTAGCCGGTCAGAAAGCGGGACAGCTTTGTTGCGATTTCGTCGTCGCTGACCGTCTTCAAGCGAGCTGTGAAGAATGTCTTCTTCATCGCCATTCCTTCTATGCAAATACCGACCAGCGACCCGGTGTTAATTTCATGGGTTACAGCTTCAGCGAGAATGATCGAGGCACCCAAGCCGGACATGACAGCCTGCTTGACCGCCTCGGTCGATCCGACATTCGCGCGCGTTTGCAGTTCGCCGGCCCTGTCGCCCAGCATATCGCGCAGGAGCGTGCCGGTGCCGGATCCACTTTCGCCCCCGATCATATCAAGCGTAAGAAACTCATCGACCGTGATCTCGCGGCGATCCGCCCAAGGATGATCGGTGGGCAGGATCACAATCATCTCCGCGCTGCGCCACCGCTCTGTCACCACATCCGGGTGTGAAAGGGGC
>JBCBWJ010000114.1:0-7599 GCA_039817165.1 Pseudomonadota bacterium
TCGATGAGGCCGACCGCATGCTCGACATGGGGTTCATCCCTGATATCGAACGCATCTTTGGCCTCATCGACCACCATGATCTTCACATCCGACAGGATCAACTTGCCACGTTCAAAATGATCAAGCAGGCGACCGGGCGTGGCGATCAACACGTCCACACCCTTGTCGATAATCTGTTCCTGCTCCTTGAAACTCACCCCGCCGATAAGCAACGCTTTGGTCAGTTTGAGGTTCTTGGAATAGGTGTCAAAGTTCTCGGCCACCTGTGCTGCAAGTTCGCGTGTGGGGCACAGCACCAACGACCGCGGCATCCGCGCACGCGCGCGGCCTCGGGCCAGAAGCGACAGCATGGGGAGGGTGAAACCGGCGGTTTTGCCGGTGCCGGTCTGGGCAATACCCAACACGTCACGACCTTCCAGAGCGGGCGGTATTGCACCTTCCTGAATGGGCGTGGGGGTTTCGTAGCCCGCGTCTTCTACGGCTTTGAGTACTTTCGGGTTGAGGTTCAGCTCAGAAAATTTCGTCATATGTATCCACTGGTTGCGGACACAATCCTGGCCCGCCTTCACGTCATTTGCCGGTAGCACCTGTCGCATCATGCGCAGCTTTCCGACCTATCGCCCATCTACCGGAGGTTGGCAAGGAGCGTCAATGTCCCAGGGTACATAGCGCGTATGCGTCAGGTTTTAAGGGCATTTTTGCCGATCCAGAGCGCGAAATGCGTGTTTCAGGGGGAATTTGGAAAATGACGGCGGCGTTTGGCGTCCAGATCAAGGCGGATGCTGTGCAGGTGACCATGCTGCTCCAGGCGCGCGCGCAGCGCTGGCGTCGCGGTGCAGACTTCTTTGTAGAACCGGCGCACCGCCTCCTTGCCGCCGTCCTCTTCCAGCGTGTGGAACAGCGCGTTCATATTGAGCGCCACGCCGTCCGGCATGGGGGCCGCCTTGAGGCTTTCGCGGTAAGACCCCTGGTTGAGGCGAAAGTCGTACATGTCCTGAAAATGCGCCCAGCTGTGCGCGTGCATGTGCACGAGCGCGGTGTCATCAAGCGGTGCGGGATCGGGGTCTGAGCACTTGTCGAAAAAAGCGTTGTGGATGCGCAGGGACACGGCCTCCTGCCCGGTTCGCACAAACACCTTTCCCGCGACATGGCTCAGGAACCCGCCATTGAGGTGATCGCCGTAGGTCGGGTAAATCCTGTTGGTCTCTTCCCGGCGCTGCTTTTGCTGGCGGGCGAACGCCTTGCACCAGACGTGCCCGGCCTGAGGCGGGTCGCCCGGGTCGTTTTCGAGCGCCTCAATGGGCCGCACCCGCGCACTTCGTGTCTTGGGTGGCAGGGTGGCCAATTGCTGCGGGATCGGGCGGCTTGGCCACAGGAACTCGTCGACATCGATATGGGCCAGCCAATCCATCTGGCCCGCCCGGGTGTAGCAATGAGTGGCATTGGCCGTCTGCCGGGGCTGGTGCTTGTCAGGGCGGCCCTTGCGCCGCTGCCAATAGCCCTCATCGGTCACGGTGACCCGGCATTTGGGATGGGCTTTGAGCGCCTCAAACGCCGCGTCATTTGGCGCATCGAGATAGATGAAAACACGGTGCGCGCCCAGATCCAGATGGTGGGCGGCGAAGTTCAGGATGTCTGTCGCTGGGGCCTTGATGGTCGAGACCACGCCCCAGGTGGGTTCACGGCGCATAGGCGTAGGATGCAAGGGTCAGGGCGCAGGTGCAAGAGGCAAGGTGAGGGCGCCTCCGGCGGGAGTATTCTTGGCAAGATGACGCAAGGGACACGCGCGTTTAAGCCATCATTTCCTTTGTTGCAGAAAGGGTTACGTCCGGGTGGTCGCGTGCGATCCGGTCGATATCCCACTGGAGCCGCGTAAGATAAACAACATCGCCGTCGTGATCATGGGCTATGTGCTGTTTGTTGGCATCAAGAAAGCCGTCCAGCGCCTCTTTGGGCCCTGTGACCCAGCGGGCGGAGGTGAATTGCGAGCCTTCAAAACGCACGGGCAGGCCGTATTCCAGTTCAATCCGGCTGCCGAGCACTTCGAATTGCAGGGCACCGACGACGCCCACGATGAAGCCGGAACCGAAGCTGGGTTTGAACACTTTCGCCGCACCTTCCTCGGCGAATTGCATCAGCGCCTTTTCAAGGTGTTTAGCCTTCAGCGGATCGCCCGCGCGGCACGATTGCAAAAGCTCTGGCGCAAAGGACGGAATGCCGGTGACGCGCAGCGCTTCGCCTTCGGTGAGGGTGTCACCGATGCGCAGTTGGCCGTGGTTGGGGATGCCGATGATGTCACCGGCCCAGGCCTCTTCGGCCAGCTCGCGGTCGGCGGCGAGAAAGAGCACCGGCGCGGAGATGGTCATCGGCTTTTTCGACCGCACATGCGTGAGTTTCATGCCGCGTTTGAAGTGCCCGGACGCCATGCGCAGGAAGGCCACGCGGTCGCGATGCTTGGGATCCATGTTGGCCTGCACCTTGAACACAAAGCCGGAAACCTTTGTTTCTTCAGGAGAAATTTGGCGAGGCTGTGCGCTTTGAGGCTGAGGCTCCGGGCCGAGGGCGCCGATGCCGTCCATCAATTCCTTGACCCCGAAACTGTTGATGGCAGAGCCGAACCAGATCGGGGTCATGTGACCTTCCAGCACCGATTGCGGATTGAGCCTTGGCAGCAGCTCTCGCGCCATTTCCACCTCTTCGCGCAGCTGATCGATGAGGTTGGCGGGCACGTGCTGTTCCAGAACAGGATCGTCCAACCCGTTGATTTCAATGGTTTCCGCCAGTTTGTTGCGGTCGGCGCGGTCCATCAATTCGAGCCGGTCGCGCAACATGTCATAACAGCCAATGAAATCGCGGCCCACGCCAATGGGCCAGGAGGCGGGGGTGACGTCGATGGCCAGCATCTCTTGAATTTCATCAATGATTTCAAAGGTGTCGCGGCTCTCACGGTCCATCTTGTTGCAGAAGGTCAGGATCGGCAGATCGCGCAACCGGCAGACCTCAAAGAGCTTTTGGGTCTGGCTTTCCACGCCCTTCGCGCCGTCGATCACCATGACGGCGGCGTCCACGGCGGTGAGGGTGCGATAGGTGTCCTCGGAGAAGTCAGAGTGGCCGGGCGTGTCCACAAGATTGAACCGGAACTCTTTGAAATCAAACGACATTGCGGAGGCAGAGACAGAGATTCCCCGGTCCTTTTCCATCGCCATGAAGTCTGACCGCGTGCGCCGCGCCTCGCCTTTGGCGCGCACTTGCCCTGCCATCTGAATGGCCCCGCCGAAGAGCAGGAATTTCTCCGTCAACGTGGTCTTGCCCGCATCAGGGTGCGAGATGATCGCAAAGGTCCGCCGGCGGGCAATCTCGGGGGGCAATTCGGGTCTGTTGAGGGCGGTATCTGGCATGGCTCGGGCTATAGAGGGGGCGGGCAGGTGGTGCAAGCTTTGGGGGGCTCACTGGTCGCTTTGTACAAAATGGGGTCGTGTCACGAGGGGCAAAACCCAAATTGTACAAAACGCCCGGCATCGCCCACGCAGGTCTGCCCCGCGCCGCAGCGGGCCAAACCCCGACCGCAGATCAATACGCGAAGGCATCCTCGGTCAGGTAATCCTGCAGCACGCACGTCTCATATTTCTTCAGCGCCAAAGCCGCCGTGCCGCCGAAGCGTTTGATCCCTTCCGACAGGCAGGGGAACAGGGCCGTCAGTTCGCGCTGTTGCGCGCTGTTGGAAGACACCACGGAGTGTTCGGACAAAAAGAAGCTTTCGGTGAGCGCGCCGTTGGACCGGACCACCTGGTGGCGGTCAAACATGAAATGCGTGTAGCGGATCGTCGGCTGCGGGGCGAGGGTGACGCCCGGCAGGCCGCACAAGTGTTTGGCGGCAATCAGGACTTCGTTGGTGCCAAACAATAACTCTGCCTTGGCCGAGCGCAGGTAAACGCGGTGTTCCTGGGACAAACGCAGTTCTTTGGAATTGCCAATGCTGCCGGGCGCAAAAACAACGGGGGCAAAGGCGCCTTGTCCGTGCACCTCGGTGGAGGACGCCCAGATGACCGGGCAATAGCCCTGATCCAGCGTCCACACCATTTGACCGGCCTGGATGGTCTCGACCGCTTGCTCGCCATAAGGGGTTTTGACGGTCGTACCCGGCCCAAAACAGGTGATGAAATCGGTGTATAGGGTGTCGCCTGCGTTGCTGCCACCGACCTTGACATAGGACACCCCCGGTTCCAGTGGGACGTCGCTGGAAAAGCCCCAAACGTTCTGGGTGACGCCATTTTGGGAAAACACGGTGAGCGTGATCACCGGTCCGATGGGCGAGCCGCCAGCATCGAGGGCCCGCAATTCGATGAGGGATTCCGCCTCAACCTGATTGCCGTTGGCCACGATGCCGCCGCCATCGGTGATGATGTGATCGGCGGCTTCGTCATCATTGAAGAACAGGTTGTTGTCTTCCGGAATGGCGTCTGCGAAGGCCCCGTCGTCATCGAGGGTCACAGTGGTGCCGAAGCCGCCGGTATAGGTGAAGATCGTTCCGTCGGGCGTGTCCGAATTGTTGATGATCGGATTGCCCACAATGGCCGCGTTGGAGCTGGAGTCGACCACCAGGCTCTCATTGTCCAAAGCAAAGAAACTGCGCGCTACCATTTTTCGTTCTGCCCGTTACGTTTTTTCAGGCGGAATTACAGGCACGGCGGGGCGCAAATGGGGCGTTTGGCGGACTTTTTACAGATTAATCCGGCGTTTTAGGGCAGGATCGTGGCGTGTTGCAGGGTCGATCCGAGCTGTCAGATCTGCTCGATGGTGACCTCGTCGGAGGCGTAGAACGCGATGTGGTCCTTGATCTGGGTCATGTCGGGCTTTGGGGTCTCATAGCTCCAGGCGGCGTTTTCCAGCGTTGTGCTCTTGGTCACGATGGAGAAATAGCTGGCATCGCCCTTGTGGGGGCAATGGGTGGATTTGTCCGTCGCATCCAGAAAGGCCATCGCCACGTCACCGCGCGGGAAATAGATCACCTCCGGATAGCTGCCTTCGGAGAGGCCAAGCGCGGATTTGCTTTCGACGAGGATGGCCCCGCCGGCGCGGACCGACCAGGTGCCGGGGGCGTTGCGAATTGTGATACGGGCCATGCTCTGGCTCCTCCTTCAGATGGGGGCTGTGGCGCGGTGCAGCCACATGGATGCAGGTTCTGACAAAAGCGGTCCAATCTTGTCACGGCAGGCGCTGTGATAGTCGTTGAGCCAGTCTCGTTCGTCCTGAGACATCATGGAGGTGACAATCAGACGACGGTCGATGGGCACGAAGTTGAGCGTCTCAAAGCAGAGCTTGCCAGTGGCATCTCCGCCGGGCAGGGGGGTGGCCTTTGTGACCACGACGAGGTTTTCGATGCGGATGCCGAACGCGTCCTTGCGGTAATAGCCCGGCTCGTTGGACACGATCATGCCCGGCTCAAACGCCACATCGGACACTTTTGACAGGCGCTGTGGCCCCTCGTGGACACAAAGCGCGACACCCACGCCGTGGCCGGTGCCATGGGCGTAATCCTGATCCGCGAGCCAGAGCGGATAGCGCGCGATCGCATCCAGATCGCGCCCCGCCAGACCCGCGGGCCAGCGCAGGCGCGAGATGGCGATCATGCCTTGCAGGACACGGGTGAAGGCGGCTTTTTCCTCTGCGCCCGGGGTGCCCACGGGCAGGGTGCGGGTGATGTCGGTGGTGCCGTCGGGGTACTGACCGCCACTGTCGAGAACCATCAGATCGCCGTCGAGCAGCGCGCGGTTTGTGGCCTCGGTCACCCGGTAATGGGGCAGGGCGCCGTGGGGGCCGGAGCCTGCGATGGTGTCAAAACTGATGTCGAGCAGATCACCTGCGGCGGCGCGGCAGGCCTCAAGATGGCGGACGATGTCGATCTCTGTGGTGGTCGCGGGCCGCTCGGTGTCGAACCAGGCGAGGAATTCGCACATCGCGGCCGCATCGCGCAGATGGGCAGCGCGGGTGGCGGCAATCTCGGCCTGATTTTTGCACGCTTTGGGCAAAAGGCAGGGATCCGCGCCCCAGGCGGTGGGCAGATCCTTGGCCGCGCGCGCCTCGGCAACCCCCACAGGTGCGGAGGTTTTATCCAATCGAAGCGTGCCTGTGAAACTCTCGACCGTCGCCCATACGCCATCGTAGGGGGCAAGTGTGACCTCATCGCCCAAATGGGCGCGCACCGTGTCATCGAGCTTGGCCTCATCCACAAAGAGTGTGACGCGCGCATCGTCGTGGAGCAGGGCAAAGGCGTGGGGGATCGGGTTGCGGGGGATGTCGGAGCCGCGAATGTTGAGCAGCCAGGCGATGGCATCGGGCAGCGTGATGAGCGCGCCGTTGTGGCCTGCGTCGACCAGATCATCGGCCAGGCGGGCGCGCTTACTGGCGTGCGGCTCCCCCGAGAGGTCATCCGGCTGCACGCGGATGGCACCTGCGGGCGGGGCAGGGCGATCTGTCCAGAGCGTGTCGATGGGCGTCGTGCGCGCGGTCAGGGTGAAGCTATCGGGCAGCCCCTCACGCAATTTTTCGATCTCGCTTGCGGTGTGCAGGCGCGGGTCATAGGCAAGGGTGCCCCCCTCGGGCAGGGCCTCTTGCAGCCAACTCGCCGGTTTGGATGCAGGCCAGTTCACCGGGGTGAAATGCGCGGTGTCGACCTGGGCGCGGACCTGTTCGGTGTAGCGGCCATCGACGAAAACACCGGCGCTTTGCTGAGTGGCGATGCAGAACCCTGCCGAGCCGGTGAACCCGGTGAGCCAGGCCAGGCGCTCATCGCCCGGGGCCACGTATTCGCCCTGATGGATGTCCGCGCGCGGGATCAGCGTGGCGGCGACGTCTTGGTCGCGCATCAGGGTTTGGAGCGCCTTGAGGCGCGCAGGGCCCTGGTCGGGGCGGGCGGTTTCAGAGAAGGATTGGAACACGGGCTGTTGGGGCCTTTGATTTTCAATGTGGGTTTGCGTTGGAGTAATGCACCGGTTTCAAAGGATCAAAGTTTGCCGTCCTTCGCAATCGGCTTTTTCACGATGTTGCCTTTGTTCAACGCGGGCACGGGCGCGCGCTCGCCGCTCCCTTACGGGCGCGTCTCGCGCGGGGCTCAACTGGCGCGGCGCATGCCCATCACGCGGGCGCGGGCGCGGGGATCGCTGTCGAAGAGGGCCGCGAGTTGTTCGGTCATCGCGCCCGCCAATTGATCGGCATCCGTGATGGTGACCGCGCGCTCGTAATAACGCGTCACGTCATGGCCGATGCCGATGGCGAGCAGTTCGACCTGGCGGCGCTTTTCGACCATTGAGATCACATCGCGCAGGTGCTTTTCCAGATAATTGGCCGGGTTCACGCTGAGCGTGCTGTCGTCCACGGGCGCGCCATCCGAGATCACCATCAGGATCTTGCGCGCCTCGCGCCGCGCCGTGATGCGCTTGTGCGCCCATTCCAGCGCCTCGCCGTCGATGTTTTCCTTGAGCAGGCCCTCTTTCATCATCAGCCCGAGGTTGTTGCGGGTCCGGCGCATCGGCGCGTCGGCGGATTTGTAGAGGATGTGGCGCAGATCGTTGAGGCGGCCGCCCACAGCTGCCCGGCCGC
>JBCBWJ010000115.1:0-7440 GCA_039817165.1 Pseudomonadota bacterium
CGATTCCAGCCACCGATTACTTCCTTGAAGAGCTTGGTGTTGAGAAGTTTGCGCTGCTCGGCACGGACTACGTCTACCCGCGCACAACCAACAATATTCTGGAAAGCTATCTGCAGGATAAAGGCATCGCGGCGGACGACATTTTTGTGAACTACACGCCGTTTGGTCACTCTGACTGGTCCAAGATCGTGTCTGACGTCGTTGCACTTGGCGCAGACGGCAAGAAGGTTGGCGTCATCTCCACCATCAACGGCGACGCAAACATCGGCTTCTACAAGGAACTTGCGGCGGCGGGTGTGTCTGCTGACGATATCCCGGTTGTGGCGTTTTCTGTGGGTGAAGAAGAGCTTGCCGGTCTGGACACCACCAACCTTGTCGGCCACCTGGCCGCGTGGAACTACTTCCAGTCGGCAGACTCCGAGGCCAATGACGCCTGGATTGAAGCTTGGAAAGCCCGCATGGGTGAAGAGCGCGTGACCAATGACCCGATGGAGGCGCATTATATCGGCTTCAACATGTGGGTGAATGCCGCGACTGAGGCTGGAACCACCGATGTCGATGCCGTCCGTACGGCAATGTATGGTCAGGAGTTTCCGAACCTGACGGGCGGCACGGCCGTGATGCTGCCGAACCACCACTTGGCCAAGCCGGTTCTGATCGGTGAAATCCAGGAAGACGGTCAGTTCGACATCATCAGCCAGACCTCTGAGGTGCCGGGCGATGCGTGGACGGACTTCCTGCCGGAATCGGCGGTTCTTGTCTCTGATTGGAAAGATCTTGGCTGCGGTATGTTCAACACCGAAACCGAGACCTGCGTTCAGATCAAATCGAACTACTAAGATACGCGTGGGTTTTGACCCACGTTAGGCAAAACCGGAGGGCGTTCGCGCCCTCCTCCTTTCTCTAGCGCCCATAGCGGCTGCTTTGACGGACAGGTCATGATACGCGTTCTCGCTTTTCTCTTGAGCCTATGCTTGGCCATTCCAGGCTCGGCCCAAGTCGCCGACGCCCCGATCCAGCTTTTGATGCAAGAGCATGGCGACAGTCTGGCCAAACCCTCCCGCAGAACCATCCAGCCAACCATTGACGCGCTCGTCGGTAGCGGGCTGCCCGAGGTGCAGACCGTGCTGGAAAAGTGGCAGGCCAAAGAGGTTTGGCGCAACAAGGAAAGCGGTCTTTTCGTGTTCGCCGATGAGGTCGACAGCAAGACCCTGATGATTTTTGACGTGGCAGACGGATCAGAGCTGGGCACGGTGCCTGACAAGGCGTTCCGACAACTCAAACCCAATAGCGGCGTGCGCGGGTTGATTGCAGGCGCTTTGGTGAAATTTCAGCTGCTTGCGCCTGATCTGGCCACGCGGCAAACGGCTTTGGATGCCATCGCACGAGATCCCAAAGAGACGCACCTGACGGCCCTGCGCGAGGTCACAGAGGGCGAGGCGGATGCCGGGATGGCGGCTCAGATGGCGCGTCTCGAGCGGCTTTTGACCATCGAATTTGGTGAGGAAGATGCAGAGCGCATCGCCGCGATCGAGCATTTCCGCGGAGATTTGGGCGTGGACGTGCGAGCCGCGCTCAACCCGCTTGTGCGCGTCACGCAAGCGTATTCCGAGACCCCGCCGGATGGGGAGGATGTGGCTCGAATTTTGACCTTGGGTGAAGATATCTCTGCCCTAGAGGCCTACGCGCTTTTGGTGGACGCAGGCGTGGCACCTGCCGTGATTTCTGCCGATGCCCGCCGAGAGGTGCTGGTGGCCAATATTGATGACGGTATGATCGCAGGCATTCCGGTGGCCACGCTGAGCACGGATGCGGCCCGCGCGTCTGCGTATGACGCGCTTGTGGCGGCAGGGGTGGCCGATGGCGGCGTCACTGAGGCCGAGACAGAAACCATCCTGGACACCTATGTTTTTTATGAAACCTACACCGCCGCGCCCCCGCCTGTGGCCCTTGCTGCAGCCACGGCGCTTGCCAGTATCGAGAACAAAGTCGCCCTGTCGCAGGCCGCTGATCTGGGTCTTGATGCGGTGTCTTTGGCGTCGATCTATTTTCTCGCAGCGATTGGCCTTGCCATCACGTTCGGCGTGATGGGGGTGATCAATATGGCCCATGGTGAGTTCATCATGATGGGAGCCTATACCGGCTACGTGGTGCAGCTTTTCGTGCCCGATCACACGGTGTCGATCATCCTGGCTATCCCGCTGGCCTTCATGGTGACATTTGCTGCGGGTGTGGCGATGGAGCGGTTGGTGGTGCGGTGGCTTTATCATCGTCCGCTGGAGACGCTTTTGGCCACTTTTGGTGTGTCCATCGCACTGCAGCAGATTGCAAAGAACATCTTTGGCACGCAGGCCCGGCCGCTCACATCTCCGGGCTGGCTCGACGGCTCCTGGGTGATTAATGATGTCATTTCGATCAGCTTCATCCGGATTGCTATCTTCGTTCTGGCGATCCTTTTTCTGGCGCTGTTTCTTTTTGTGATGAACCGGACGCGACTTGGGCTGGAGGTGCGCGCGGTGACGCAGAATCCGCGCATGGCGGCCTCCATGGGGATCAATCCCGACAAGATCAACATGCTGACCTTTGGTTTTGGCTCCGGCATTGCGGGCATTGCGGGTGTTGCGATTGGGCTTTACGCGAAAGTGACCTCTGAAATGGGTGCGGATTACATCGTGCAGAGCTTTATGACTGTCGTGGTGGGCGGTGTCGGCAGCATCTGGGGCACGCTTTTGGGCGCGTCCATGGTGGGGTCGTTGCAAAAAGCGATTGAGTGGCTCAACCCGTCGAATACGTTGGCCGCGCAAACCTACATGATCCTCTTCATCGTCCTGTTCATTCAGTTCCGGCCGCGCGGGATTATCGCGCTCAAAGGGCGGGCGGCGGAGGTGTGATGGTGAAAAAGCGGTTTGTGTCTGAACGAGAGGGCGTTGCCCGCTCACACTCCCCCAGGATATTTGAAGCAATAAGAAAGAAGCGCCGATGAGCGATCTGGCGGCAGGTCAGTTGCGCGGCAAACCGTTTGCGCTGAGGCACCCGTCTGTGGTGATCTTCATTGCCGTGTTGGCGCTTTTTACCATCGCGGTGACGGTGTTGGCGGAGGGATTCGGGATCGGGGTCATCTCGACGAGTTTCGTGAAGACCCTGGGCAAGACATTGTGCTTGTGTCTGGTTGCGCTCGCGATGGATTTGGTCTGGGGCTATTGCGGCATTCTGAGCCTGGGTCACATGGCGTTCTTCGGCATTGGTGGCTACGCCATCGGGATGTGGCTCATGTATGCCCGGACCGAGATCATCGTGGTGCAAAGCCTGGCGGCCGCGCCCTTGCCGCCGACCCCGCAAGAGATATCAGACGGGATCGCGGCGCAGATTTTCGGCGTTGTCGGCGCATCGGAATTTCCACCGATCTGGGCGGTTGCGCATTCGCTGCCGTTGCAGTTGGCGGCGGTTGTTCTTGTGCCCGGCGTGCTGGCGCTCGTCTTTGGGTGGTTGGCGTTTCGCAGTCGGGTGACCGGTGTTTACCTGTCGATCCTGACGCAGGCCATGACGCTCGCCCTTTCGCTGTATCTCTTTCAAAATGACAGCGGGTTGCGCGGCAACAATGGTCTTTCCGGGCTACAGAACCTGCCGGGTCTGGAAAATGTGCCGCAATCCACTGTGTCGATCTGGTTTTTCTGGGGGTCGGCTGCGGCCCTCGGCGCGGGGTATGTTTTGTGTGCGTGGATGGTGTCGGGCAAATTCGGATCCGTGATCCGCGCGATCCGGGACGATGAGGCGCGCGTGCGGTTTCTGGGCTACTCGGTGGAGGCCTACAAGCTTTTCATCTTCACCTTTACCGCCATTATCGCAGGGCTTGCCGGTGCGCTTTACTATCCGCAGGCGGGCATCGTGAACCCGGCTGAGGTGGCGCCGATTGCCTCGATCTATCTTGCGGTCTGGGTGGCAATTGGCGGGCGCGGGCGGCTCTATGGCGCTGTTATTGGTGCGGCCTTTGTCTCGCTTTTGTCGACGTGGTTCACGGGCGGGCAGGCCCCTGACATCAATCTGGGCTTTTACACGATTGAATGGGTGGATTGGTGGATCGTCATGTTGGGGCTGTCCTTTGTCGCGGTGACGCTCTTTGCCCCGCGTGGAATTGGTGGCCTCTTTGATCTGATCACAGAGCGTCGCGCGCCCGATCGCCGTGGGGCGCCGCTTGGCCCGGATCAGGGTGCGTTGCGCGAAAAGGAGGCGGATACATGAGCACGCTTCTTGAGGTGTCGGGCGTGTCCGTCTCTTTTGACGGGTTCAAAGCCATCAACAACCTGACGTTTCAGATCGGTGAGGTCGAGATGCGCGCGGTGATTGGGCCCAACGGGGCCGGCAAGACCACCTTCATGGACATTGTGACGGGCAAAACAAAACCTGACGAGGGGCGCGTGCTTTGGGGCGAGCGATCCCAGTCGCTATTGTCGATGAGTGAAAGTCAGATCGCGCAGGCCGGGATCGGTCGCAAGTTTCAGAGACCCACAGTGTTTGAAGACCAAACAGTTGCCGAGAACCTCATGCTGGCGTTGAAGAAGACCCGCGGTCCGTTTTCTGTTCTGCGGTTCAAAGCCAGCAGGGCGGATCAAGAACGTGTGGCAGAGCTCGCCGAAGAGATTGGCCTTCTGGCAGCACTTGAGCGTAAATCCGGGGAGCTGAGCCATGGGCAGAAACAGTGGCTGGAGATCGGCATGTTGTTGGCCCAAGATCCACGGCTCTTGTTGGTGGATGAACCTGCCGCAGGGATGACCGGCGCAGAGCGCGAGCACACGACCGACATTTTGGTGAAAGCGGCCAAAACCCGCGCGGTGGTGGTGGTCGAACATGACATGGAGTTCGTGCGCCGGTTGGGGTGCAAGGTCACGGTGCTGCACGAGGGTTCCGTGCTGGCGGAAGGGTCTATTGATCATGTGACGTCAGATCACAAGGTGATTGAGGTGTATCTTGGCCGGTAGCGTGATCGAGGTTGAAGGCTTGGGCCTGCACTATGGTGGCAGCGAGATCCTGAGCGATGTGTCGTTGGCCGTGGATCGCGGTGAGGTGCTTTGCGTGATGGGGACAAATGGGGTGGGAAAGACCAGTCTGCTCAAGGCTTTGTCTGGCACGCATCCCTACAGTTCCGGGCGGGTCGTTCTGGATGGTGAGGCTTTGGTCAAGGCTCAGGCTTACACTCTGGCGCAAAAGGGCGTGGCCTATGTGCCGCAAGGGCGCGAGATTTTTCCATTCCTGACGGTGAAGGAAAATCTGGAAACCGGATTTGCCTGTTTGCCGTCTGATGCGCGCGCGGTCCCGGACGAGATCTTTGAGCTTTTCCCGATCCTCAAAGAGTTCCTGTCGCGGCGCGGCGGGGACCTGTCTGGGGGGCAACAACAGCAGCTGGCCATCGCCCGCGCATTGGTCACAAAGCCAAAGCTGTTGCTGCTCGATGAGCCAACAGAGGGCATTCAGCCCAACATCATCAAACAGATCGGTGAGGTCATCAAATCGCTGCGCCAGAAGGGCGATCTGGCGATTGTTCTGGTCGAGCAGTATTTTGATTTTGCCGCCTCTTTGGGGGATCGCTTCCTGGTGCTGGAACGGGGGATGCCGAAGCTCAGCGGTTTGGCCAAGGACATCGATCTCGAAGACCTCAAACAAGCGGTGTCTGTCTGAGGCAGAGGCTTCTCAATCGCAGATGGGCAAGACGAGAGGCGGGTATTCCGGCAGGCTGTCGCGCCAGGCGTTGATCACAGGTTGCAGATCGGCTTTGGGCCAGAATTTGGGCGCGCCGATGTTCTTGAGGCACCGCGCATTCCAATAGACGCCTGCGTCGCTCATGGATTGCCCTTTGGCCACCGCGTCTGCGACTGCGTTGATGTCGCGTGATTCTGGATAAATGTAGAGCGTCGTGGGGTTGCCTTCGGTCAGGGACAGGATGCTCTCTGATTCTGGGATCGACCAAGTGGTGCAGCCGTTGCTGCGCCCGCCCGTGTAGTTCACAAGCCGACCGTAAGGGACGTATCCTTCGTCATCGGAATGGGGGCTGTCTTCATCCTTGTAGCGGCATTGCCATTTCAGAAACATGGCCACGTGTCCACCGATCTCGCGTTCGCGGGCGTTTTCGGTTTCGCCTTCGCCGTCAAACAAAAGGAAGGTGCGCAGGAACGGTTTCTTCTCGCCGCCTTCGGTAAAGTAGCCTTTGAACGAGGTCCGGTGTTCGGCGGTCACATAGGCCCCGCCCATGGTCAGTTTGGAGCCTTCCGCATTGGAGAAATTCCTGGCGCATTGGCGACCGTTTGAAAAATCCGCGGCCGCCAGATCGCGCCCATTGCCATAGCCCGAATAGACCGCGCGGAAGGATTTCATCGCCTCGCAAATCACATAGAACCGGTCATTGGGCGCGCCATTCAAGGCGGCACTCGGGCGGGTAACATCCTTGGCCAGGTAGCATGCGTTGGAAACGACACCTTCGCGCACCTTGTCCTTGTAGAGCGCGCGGGCGCGTTCCAAAACGACCTGAGCGATTTGGCCTTCGCCGGTGCCCACGTGTTTTTGCAGCCAATCCGGGATCGGGTCGGTTTGCGCGGCCTGCGCTAATCCCGCGCTCAGCCAAAACAGCAGCACAGGCAGGTGCAGTTTGATTTTCCACATCAGGTGTGCCTCACGGTGGGTGACATCTTTCGCACCAGCGTGCCGCAGCGGTGTGTTTGCGTCAATCACTTCTACAACGGACATCACGCGCCGGTGAGGGGCTGCGCAAGGAAATTGGGGATGCAGGCGTCAAGCCCTGCCGGAAGAACCAGTACCGCGCCCGCGGCGTAGAGGCGTTTGGTCAGGTCCGCCCCGTCGCCCCGCAACGTCATTGATATGGCTGACCGGCTGGTGATGGACACGTCATCTGGCAGCTCCGATATGAACGCGGCGGATGGCCAGGGAACAAACGCACCAGGGGCCTCGCCGCCCGTGCGCATCACCACGGCCAGAACCAGGATCCAGCCGAGGAGCAGCAGTGGCAGTGCAAAGATGAGCCGCTTCACCATGATGTCTGCGCCTCAGTAGTCATGGATATGCTCCAACCGCAGGCCGCGTGCGTCCAGTTCTCGCAGCGTTTGGGCAAGCTCTCTGACGGGCACAAGGAACAGATGCCGCGTGTCCCCGTACCCTTGGCGCGGCAGGTTCGCGAGGGCCCCGGTTTGCGTGGCGGCGTCGGAGATCGCGGTGAACATGATTTGATCGTTGCCCGCAATATCAAGAAACGTCACGCCGTCCTCTGCCCATCCAGCGAGGATCCCGGTCAATTGCCGGTAGCGAGGTGTTTCAACCTCGATCCCCTCGGCGACCGCACCCAAGATGGAGACGCCTTCGACCGATGAAAGGGTCGCTTCTGCCGCATCCGATACGACCATTTGCAGCGTCAGATCATCTGGTCCCGTGGCCTCG
>JBCBWJ010000116.1:0-7437 GCA_039817165.1 Pseudomonadota bacterium
CGAATTTTCCGCCCGCGAAAACGTGGTTCTGCCGCAGCTGGCCGCCGGAGTGAGCGCGCGCGCGGCGCAAGCCCGGGCCGATCATTTGCTGGATCAGGTGGGCGTGGCGGCCCGGGCGGGGCACCGGCCCGCGGAGATGTCAGGCGGTGAGCAGCAGCGTGTGGCCATTTGCCGGGCGCTTGCCAATGGGCCCAAGATCCTGCTGGCGGATGAGCCTACGGGCAATCTTGATCCTGGCACCTCTGATCAGGTGTTTGACGCCCTGCGCCGGTTGACACGCGAGCGGGGCATGGCCGCACTGATTGCCACCCACAACCTTGATCTGGCGGCGCGGATGGACCGGGTGGTGCGCCTTGAGGACGGGCGGGTTGCCTGAGTGAACGCTACCGCGTGAGAACGGCGCGGGCGGCGGCGGGGTCTTTTGCGGCCAGCCGGATGATCTCGCGGCTTTCAGACCGGCTGTAGCCCTCGATGATGATGCCGCGGCCGCGCTTCACGGCGAGGTTCACCTTGTAAAGTTCCGCCTTTGACAGCTCGAGAAACCGGCGCACGGAAAAGCGACGCGGGACTGTGTCTGTGGGGTCGAGTTCTTCGAAGTCGAACGCGTGGGTGCGGCCTGCGGCGAGAGCGGCTGAGGCGCTGGTGGTGGCGAGGATGGCGAGGCCGAGAACGCCCCTGCGGGAATGTTGACGCATGATATGTGCTCCTTTTCACAGCATATGGGCATGTTTGGCCTGTCTTCAAAACACGAGCGCGCGAGGTGACTTGTCACAAAGACTGATCCGGGTGCAGCATGATCTGCGTATTATAATCAGGAGGGCACAGTATGAAATATATTCTAGCAGCGGTTTTGATGTGGGTGATGGCGACCGGTATGGTCAAGGCCAATGACGATGTGAAATCGGTGATATCCTCGCAGATTGACGCATTTCTGGCCGATGATTTTGCGACCGCCTTTGATTTTGCCAGTCCGATGATCCAAGGCATGTTCGGCACCCCGGAGCGGTTTGGCGCGATGGTGCGCAACGGCTATCCGATGGTGTGGCGGCCCTCTGATGTGGAGTTTCTATCCACCAAGGATCGCGGCGAGGCCGTGGTGCAGACCGTGATGGTCAAGGATGCGGGTGGCAAGCTCTTCGTGTTGGAATACGAGATGATCGAGACCGACAAGGGCTGGCTGATCAACGGCGTGCGCGTGCAGGAAGCGGGCGACGGGCTGGCCTGAGCGGGCCGCTTTTCCAAAGACATGAACATGGTGCAACGCGCGGTGACCCGACCGCGCGTTAACCCCTTTCCGGATACCTCATTCGCGCCGGCGGCCTGACCGCCAGATCCAGCGATAATGTATCATCCGGGCGGGACCTTTTCGCATGGCCCGGATGCGGAAAGGAACGCGATGAACAAAGCTATCACCGACGGCATCACCTTTACGCCCCCGCCCTTTTCGGGTGGTCTTGATGTCTGGTCCAGCGGCGACGGAACGCCGGGCTCTGACACCTATGACAACGCCGCCAACGCGGCTTTTGTGCCCTCTGACCCTGATTTTGGGGGCGCGATCGAGATCCTCAAGATCGAGAGCACCACGAAGCTGCGCTATACCGGGCAGACCTCGATCCTTCCGGGCTGTTATCTTCGGGTGCGTGCGCGGGTCAAAGTGATCTCTGGCGCGTTGCCGGATGTGCGCATTGCAGGCTATGCCGCGCGGGCCAACGGATCGAACATCACAGGCGTGGTGCAGGTCGGGCCGACGACCACATTGACCAGTTTCGGCGATGTGGTCGAGGTCAGTGCGATCGTAGGCACGGGCGTGCGGGACGGGGTCGACATGTCCTGGGGCAGCGAGGCGATCTATGGCCATTTTGGGGTGGATCTGACCGGGCCCAATGGCGGCGTTGTGCGCATTGATGACATTGAGATCGACGACATCTCGAACGTGTTCCTGGGCGAGATGCTGGGCGTGGTGGATGTGCGCGATTTTGGCGCGCTGGGCGATGGCAGCACCGATGATCACGCCGCGTTTGAAGCCGCCGATGCCGCCGCCAACGGGCGCGACGTGTTGATCCCCGAAGGGGTTTATTTCCTAGGCGACAGCGTGACGATGGACAGCAAGTGCCGTTTTATCGGGACGGTGACCATGGCCACAGAGCATCACTTGACGTTGCAGCAGAATTTCAACCTGCCGGAATACATTGACGCGTTCGGCGACGGGGAGTTGGCGTTCCGCAAAGCGTTTCAATCCATGTTGAAAGGACCCAACCATGTCGAACTGGACATGGAAGGGATCAAGATCGACCTGCGTGAACCGATTGATATGCAGGCCGCGGTGCCGGATGTGGATCGGTTCTCGAACCGGCGCGTGATTTCAAACGGACAGCTTTCGGTGGTGCCGGGCCCCAATTGGGACACCGAAACCTTCACGTCGCAGGCCACGTACAACACCTCCAGCCCGTTCACCCTGACCAATGTGCAGAACGTGGCGAGCATCCCGGTCGGGTCGCTGATGGAAGGCAACGGTGTGGGGCGCGAAATCTACGTGCGGTCCAAAAACGTCGGCCAAGAAACGATTGAGCTATCGCAACCGCTTTATGATGCGTCTGGCACGCAAATCTACACCTTCCGCCGGTTCAAATACATGCTTGATTTCAGCGGCTTCGAGCGCCTGTCGCGGTTCTCCATCGACAATATCGAATTTCTCTGTCGCGGGGATTGCAACGGGATGCTTTTGCCGACGACGGGTCTTGGGTTTCACTTGCGCGACAGTTGGATCAACGCGCCCCGAGAACGCGGGGTGAGCAGCCACGGCCTGGGATGTGCGGGCATGATGATTGACCGTTGTCAGTTCGTGTCCAATGAAAGCTCGCTTTTGGTGGCGCAGCGCACGGCAATCGGTTGCAACCTGAACGCCAATGACGTCAAGATCCGCAACAACCGCTGCCGGTTCTTCAAGCACTTTGCGGTGATCAGTGGAACCAGTTCGATCATCTCGGGCAACCATTTCTTCCAAGGGGATGGGGGGCCGATCGGGCCACGCACGGCAATCCTGATCATGGCCAATGGCAATTCACGCGCCACGATTGAAGGCAACTACATTTGTGACGGCTCTGTGGAGTGGACGAATGAGCGCGATCCCGATCCGAATTTCACCGGTGGGTTTTCGTTTTCGGCCATGTCGATCACGGGCAACACCTTCTTGTCACAAAGCACGGCTCCGTCGTTCAGCTTCATCTCGGTGAAGCCCTTCGGGACGGGACATTTCATCAATGGTCTGTCGGTGACGGGCAATACGGTGCGCCTGATTGATGGCAACATCGACCGGATGGAATCCATCGACACGACCTTTGCGGACATGGATTTCAACCGCTTCCGCAACATTCACTTCACGGCCAATGCCTATAACAACGTCAATATTCAGGCTGAAAGCCCTCTGGTGTGGCGCCATGATGAAAACAGCCCGCAGTCGACGTGGGTTGTCACACCTTTCCCGCATTTGCCGTTCAATGCCTGGGTGCGGACGGTGGAAGCCGTAACGCCGGAAGGTGAGATCGAGGACAATGGCGGAAACACCTATTGGGGGATGCCCTATGCGCAGCCAGCACAGGGGCCCAACAATGACCGGGTGAACATTCGCTGGGAACGGGCCGTGAAAGGCACGGTTGTGGTGCGAATGCGGATCGACAATCCGATCCCTTGAGCCCGCTTAAAACTCTTGCCAGAGGCCGATGTTAATTTGTATCTCGTCGGCCTCGTAAAGACCCGAGGTTACCCCCAAAAGGTAGTGTCGGGTCTTTGAGGTTTGATAGACGAGGCTTTGGGCCACTTTCGCATAAGGATCGCCCTCGGAGGGCACGCCGGTTTGCAATTGCGAGATCACTTTCAGGCGCTGGGTGAGTTGCACGCCGAAGGTGATGTCGCTTTCCACGATCCCGTTTTCGCCGTCATCAAAGAGCAGCGCGCGGGAATCGAGCGTCCACCATCCGGATTTTTGTACTATTGACCAGCCGCGCCCAACCGAGAGGCCAACGCGCAGAGCCACGTGATCGTCGACGGCACCGATGCCGAGATCATAGGCCAGTTTGAGCTTGCGGTCCGGGGCGCCGATGGGAAAGCGGATAAGCGCGAAGGTCTTGGCTATCTCATCCCCGCGTTCCTGGCGGTCGATCACCAAGGTGCGGTCCCGACTGAGCCCGTATTCGAGGTAGAAGGACACGAAATTGTCCTCAAGCTCTATCGCGTCGAGGTCGAGGGAGAAGGACAGAAACCCTTCGCCTTCGGCGCGCGGCCAAGGTCCCGCTGTCGCGGCACTCGTTAACAAAAGTAGAATCAAAAGAACCCGGGCCATACGCACCTCCGGGCGTTAACATCGCTTAAAACTGGTAAAGGAGGCGTTAATGAAACTTAATCGGCGCTTCATGGTTTTGGCCTTGGGCTCGGGCGGGTAGGGTGACGGTGGGAGAAGGTGACAGAAAAACGTAAGGAGACCACTGTGGCTGAGACACCGAATGCACAAGGCGAGGCGCTGGCTCAGGAAGTGCGCGCGTTGCGCGAGGAACTGACCCGGCTCAATGGGCACGGGTTCGTACGGGTCTACAATTCAGTGCCGCGCTTTCTGGCGTACAATTTTGCCAAAGGGCTGGTGGTGGGGCTGGGCACGGTGCTGGGGGCGACAATGCTGTTGTCCGTGGTCGCGTGGTCGATCAGTCAGATCGAATTTTTGCCCATTGTCGGCGAATGGGCTGCCGAGATTGCCCGGCAGATGGAAGACGCGGGCGCCAAGTGATCCGTTCGCGCGCAGAATTTTAAAAAATTCTGCGCCAGAAAATTCCAATTTTCTGGCGCATTTTCTTGAAAGAAAATGTGTGCCTGCCGCGGGCGAAGGCACAACATTCGGGTCGCGTGCATGGTCGGTTTGGGCCAGCGTGCGCATATGACCCAAGTCAAACACTTTACCTTCCAATCTGCCTGGATGTTGCTCGCGCTGGCTTGCGTCTGGGGTGGGTCGTTCTTTTTTGCCGAACTTGCGCTGTCAGAGGTCGGGCCGTTCACGCTGACGTTTCTTCGGGTTTTGTTGGCGGTGCCGGTGTTGGGCGCGTGGCTTTTGCTGCGGCGTGTGTCTTTGCCAATGACCGCGGGGTTCTGGTCGGGATGTTTGGTCATGGGCGCGCTGAACAATGTGATCCCGTTTTCGCTTCTTTTTTGGGGGCAAAGCCAGATGGAAAGCGGGTTGGCGGCCATTCTGAACAGCACGACGGCGATGTTTGGCGCGGTGGTGGCGGGGCTGCTATTGGCTGATGAGCCGCTCACGCGTGCCAAGCTGACGGGGGCCGCGGTGGGGCTGTCGGGCGTGATGGTGATCATGGGGCCGGGTCTGTTGGAAGGGCTTGATCCAACGGATCTGGCACAATTGGCCATTTTGGGCGCCGCGATCAGCTATGCGTTCGCCTCTGTCTGGGGGCGGGTGGCGTTGTCGGGCACGCGAGTGGAGGCCAATGCGTTCGGGATGCTGGTCTGCAGCGCTGTTTTGGCGCTGCCTGCGATGGTGCTCATGGAAGGTGTGCCCAATGGGGCGATGAGCGCGGGCACCTGGGGGGCGTTGGTTGCCCTGGCGTCGCTTTCGACGGCGGTGGCCTATGTGCTGTACTTTGCCATTCTGGGGAGCGCGGGGGCCGCTAATCTGATGCTGGTCACGCTTCTCGTACCGGCGGTTGCGGTCGCGCTGGGGGCGGGATTTCTGGGGGAGCGTTTGCCGCCGCAGGCCTATGCCGGGTTCGTGGTGATTGTGGTGGGTCTGGTGATCACGGATGGGCGCGTGGGGCGGCGCAAGACCCGCTGACTTGTCAGGGCACGCGGCCTTGTTTTAGGCTCAGGCCAACGAAGGGGTGCCATGCACAAACTTATCGCCATCTGGTCGCATCCTCGGTCCATGTCCACAGCGCTTGAGAGGTTGATGCGCGAGCGGGGGGATCTGACCTGTCTGCATGAGCCGTTCATGTATCACTATTACATCGGTGAGGGGCGCGGCGCGTTTCCCGGGTTTGTGGTCGATCCGGCCCATGCGACGGAGTATGCCGCGATCCGGGACATGTTGGTGGCCAAGGCCGAGCATGGTCCGGTGTGTTTCAAGGATATGCCATACTATGTGATGCCGCAGATTGCGGATGATAGCGCATTCATGGCCCGGCTGACCCACGCCTTTTTGATCCGCGAACCCAAGGCCGCGATCCTGAGCTATCACAAGTTGGACCCGGAGGTGAGCCAGCATGAGATCGGGCTGGAGACCCAGTGGCAGCTTTATGAGGCCATACGCGCGGCAGGTCAGACCACGGTGGTGATCAAGGCGGAAACGGTACGCTCGGATGTGCGCGCGGCGATGGCCGGGTTTTGGGACGGGTTGGACCTTCCATGGCGCGATGAGGCGTTTGAGTGGGGCCGTCCGCCGGAGGATTGGGACGGGGTGAGCGCGTGGCACAAGGCGGCCAGCACCTCGTCGGGTATTCGCGCAGCGCAGGCCGATGAGGCGGTGCGCGTGGAGGCGGCGTTTGACGCGGCAGCGGAGGCCGCGCCGCAGTTGCGGGGGTATCTCGCCCATCATCAGCCGTTTTACGACAGGTTGGCCGAGGCCGCGCTGGACATCTGAGCGGGCCTAGTCAGACAGGCTGAGATCGGCGGGCGTGAGACGAAACGCCTTGCCAAAGCCGCCGTTCAGGCGGGCATCCAGCACGTCAAAGATCACGAAGTTGAAATCGAGGAAGTCGATGTAAAGTTTCGCCTTGGGGTGCGTGGACAGGTAGTGGTTGCGCATCGGATCATAGCCCTCATCGCCTTTGAGCAAAAACCGCGTCTGACAGTCGAGCGTGATGCGCGGGTGGGTCAGCGGATCGCCTTTGGGGCCCGGCTCGCCCAGCAAAAGGGACGCGCGTGGATTGGCGCGCAGGGCGGTGGTGTGCGACGACAGATCAGAAATCAGCGTGACCGGCGCGCCCATGGGCGTGGTGGCCATGGCGATGCGGGTCACAGAGGGGCTGAGCGTTTCGGGGTCGGTCACGGCGATGGCGCCGAACCGTGCGTTGTCCAACAAGCCGCGGGCCAGCGCGCGGGCTTCATCGTCCGTGGGGCGGATCGGATTGATCTTGTCGGGCGTGTCGCTCATGGCCTCGGCCTAGCATGAAAGCTTTGCGTGGGCCAAGCGCGGTAGGTGCGGCCCCTGCGGCAAAAATGCCGAAAGGCGATGCCCGTGTGACGGGCGGACGGATCGCAATGGCCTTTTTGAGAAGGGATTGCGCTTAAAACGCGTTCTGAGCAGAGCGCGCCGGGATGATTGATGGAACGCGCCGGATTTGGTATGACAGTGACGCTATACCCCGCGCAGACTTGATCCTTTTGCCGTTTGGCGCTACTACAAGCGTTCCGGTAATTGCTTCGAGCGCGTAGCGCTGACTG